>NZ_JADJDD010000002.1:0-85000 GCF_016702885.1 Candidatus Villigracilis vicinus | reverse complement strand
GCGCGGATTTTAACTACGTGGTCGATGGTGCGCTGTATGGGTTTGGCTCAGGTATCGGGTTTGCAGTGACAGAGAACTATGAATATGTAATGGGGCATTCCGAAGTGGCGATGACGATCGCACTTGCGCGTGTGTTTTCGACCAACCTGATGCATGCCACCAGCAGCGGACTGATCGGTACAGCACTGGCGTATCAGCGCGGCGATAAAACCATACGCGGCAGGCTGGCGATCGCTGCCGGGTATATTATTTCTATTAGCATTCATATGGGTTTTAATACCCTTGTTAATTCGGGGGGGAATCTGATCGTGCTCATTTTTGCCATTCTCATCGGTGTGACTGGCGCTGCATTGATCTGGTACATCATCAAACGCGGGCTGAACATTCAGAAAGATTGGGTGGCAGAGAAGCTAGGCATGGCAGACCGTGTTACACAAGAAGAGACACGTGTTGTCAGTAATATCGAAGCGGTGCACGAGGTCCTTGCACCTGTGGAGGCACGCTTTGGTGCTGAGAAAGCTGCCCTTGTGCGCAGCCTGATCTACAAGCAGGCAGAGATCGGTATTAAACGTAAACTGCTTGAGACCGCCGCCAATGAAACCCGTAAAAAAGAGATTAACAAGATCATCGAAGACCTGGTGAAAGAGATCAATCTTTTACGAAACCAGATCGGTACCTATTGTATGATGATGGTGCGGGAAGTGTACCTGAGTCAGGACCTGCAGATATGGAGTTTGCTCAATGCCCGTATCGCTTCTGCAGGTCTGGGTCAAAAGGGAGGCGGTCTATGGAACCGCGTCTCGGAGCGGTTGAAGGATTCGTCGTCACAGGAAGATAAGTCATGACCGGTGATGTTTTACAAAAGATACACCAAACAGATTTTTTCAAGGAGCTTTCAGATGATGCCCTTGCCGCTGTGGCGGCAAAGACTACACTGCGCAAGTTCTCTACAGACGCCGCCATGATGCGCAAAGGCGACCCCGCCGATTCTTTTTATCTTATTCTTGAGGGACATTTGAAGATCGTCACCACGGATGCGCGCGGTGAAGAGATCATTATCAATAAAGTGGGACCCGGCGAAGCCATTGGCGAACTTGCGCTGGTGGATGAACGTCCGCGTTCGGCGGGTGCCATTGCCTTGGATGAAGTGGAAGCGCTTGAGCTGACGCGTGATGCCTTCTTTGAGTTGCTCGCCCAGCGTTTGGATGTGGCACTCGGCATTCTGCGCGGGCTTTCGAACCGGCTGCGTTTTTCAACCACCTATATTGAGAAAGTGATAGACTGGTCGCAAAAGACCGCCGAGGGTGATTATTCGTTTTTGGAAAACACCCAGCCGCTCACCAACAGTGCCGGAACGGATGATGACAAGGCGGCTCAATTGCTTTCCACGTTCTATTCGATGGTGCGAAAAGTGAAAGCACGTGAAGAAGGCTTGAAGCAGGAATTGGAACGCTTATCTTTCGAGATCGATCAGGAACGCCGTAAGAAGGAATTTGAAGAGATCACCAGCACCGAGTTCTACGCCAAATTGAAAGAACAGGCACAGACCATCCGCAAGAAGCGGCAGGGTCTGTAATCGAAATTACATGGAGGCATGATGAGCGCAGGAAAGATCGTATCCATTCATTCATTCCGCGGAGGTACGGGGAAGTCCAATACCACCGCAAACCTTGCCGCACAAGTTGCCATGACGGGCAAACGTGTGGGCGTGGTGGACACGGATATCCAGTCTCCGGGCATTCACGTACTATTCGGCTTGGATGAAAAGAAGATGGGCAAGACCATGAACGATTTTCTGCATGGCACTGCCACCATTCGCGAGATCGGTTATTCAGTGGGTGAACACTCCAGCGAAGGAGAAGGGCGCGCCAAGTTAGCGGGTAAGAATCTCTGGCTATTTCCATCCAGTATTCGCGGTGGAGATATCAGTCAGATCATCAAAGAAGGCGTGGATTTCAACCTGTTGAACGAAGGGTTGCAGACTACCATTTCTGAATTTGATCTGGATTACCTTTTTATCGATACACATCCCGGCTTGAACGAAGAGACGCTGCTCTCCATTGCCACTTCAGATGTGCTTATTATTATTTTGCGTCCCGATAATCAGGATATGCAGGGCACATCCGTTACGGTGGATATTGCCCGCAGTCTTGATGTTCCCAATTTGTTCCTGCTGGTGAACAAGGCGCTGCCCAAGTATGACTTTGCCGTGATCAAAAAGGACATCGAAGAAAAATTTGAGGCGCCGGTTGCAGGGATCATGCCGCTCTCGTTCGATATGGCAGAGAACGCCAGTAAAGACCTGTTCTCCCTGCGTTATCCTGACCATGAGTGGTCGAAGGCACTGTGTGGCGTGGTGGATTTCATCCTCGCTTCAAAATAGGAGACAACCATGAAATGCTGGCATTGTGAAGAAGAGCCCCGTGCATCCTGCGCTTTTTGCGGACGTTTCGTTTGCAAGGATCACGCAGCAACCATGTCCACATTCATTACGATGTTCGTCGGCGCCAATAACACGCCTAAAGGGCTGGCGGTTGCCAATGTCATCTGGTGTGGTGAATGCGAGCCGCAGCCTGAACCGATCAGCATGCCCGAGTTGTATTGAGCGAGGTAAACATGCCAGGACTTTTTGACCGGTTGGATAAAGAGATCAAGGAGAGCCAGAAGGATGGCGGTATCTCGCCCCTTGATATTGCCAAATTGCCGCCCTCCCTGCGTAAGATCATGCGTGTGATGCTGCGCGAACTGCAGATGAGCTATCCGCGGATGTGTGAGGTGATGGATACCATGCCCGAACAGGACCGCCTCACGCGCACCGAATTGGATTCTGCACTTTCGAACTTGACCGAACAATTTTGGCTGACCCGCATCGGTGAACGGGAGAAAGCTATTTATAAGGTCAACTTGCGCCGGAAGGAAGGCAGCACATTGGCTGCTGGTATATGGTCTTCATTGGATTCAAAATTAAAACGGAAGCCGCCCACAGGTTGATAGGAAAAACACAAAGTCGAGAGCTTAGCTCTCGACTTTGTGTTTACCCCTTGTTTTTTCGCAATTATTAATTCTTTGGAATTTTACGAACCATATCATAAAGGTTCATGGCGTCTTTCTTTCCCTTTAAGGAAATCGCTCCGAGCGATACGCATTCGTATTTTTCTTCAACCACTCGCTTAATGGGCTCTGAGACCACGATCTGATTCTTCTGTGCGCGGTTCATTAAACGCGCCGCTGTATTGACCGTATCTCCCAACACATTGAACTCGCGGCGTCCGCGCGGGTCGCCTACTTCCGCCACGAAGGCGGGTCCCTTGTTAATGCCGATCTGGCAATACACTTCTGGTTTGATGCCGCCAATGGTGGGGGCTTTGGCGTTGATCCCTTCCACCACCTCGCGGATCGCTACGGCTGCTGAAGCGGCGCGCATCTCATTATTGGTGTGTGCGTTCGGTACACCAAAATAGATGACGATATCTGAACCAGAAAGGTGATAGGTCACCTTTTTTAGAACTCCGCCGCGGGCTTCTACGACGGCATTGATGAGAGAGAATGCCTTGGAAAAACTTGCCGCCAGCTTGCGTTCTTCGCCGGGCAGGGCGCGATCTGCCGCCTCGGGCAAACCAATAAAGTTGACGAACATGATCGTCGGCTCTGGAAAATCTGGAGGAATGCGGCGGTCTGCCGCACTTTCCACCAACATCGAAAGGATCGGGTCTGGAATGTAACTGGCGAGCGGCTCGATCGAGTTAAGCAGTTCGATGATATTGTTGAGGACTTCCTTCTTATCCTTTTTGTCAAAGAGCACACTGCTTGCCATGCGCCGCCCCATCGGGGTGATCTCATAATCGCCGAGATTTTCAGCAGTAAGGTCATCCACTACCAGGTGATATTCGGGGTTGCCGTCTTCAAAACGGAAATCGTTTTTTGCCAGATCATAGCCGCTTTCCGAAACGTTCACACGCTCATTTGCCCCATTGCTTTCGGTCAGCTTGGCTTTTTGCACATCCTTGCCCAGCAGGACATGTTCCATGCGGCGGGGTGTGCCGATCTCAGCCGTGAGGAATTTTCCGCTATGCACACCAATGCGCATTTTCAAGTTGACAATGCCGGTGGGCGTCTGGATCTCTGCGAAGTCTTTCATGGCGCGCTGCATACGCAGACCAGCACGGATGGCGCGGCTGGCATCATCTGATTTTCCGGTTTTCTTGGGGAACATTACCAACATGGCATCAACTGTAAACTCCACCAACTCGCCGCCCGATTTGCTGATGATCGAGATCATGGTGGAAAAATATTTGGTCAATTCTTTCAGTAGGTTTTCTGCGCCTTCGCGTCCTTTGGATGCGTTGGCTTCCATGAGTTTGGTGAACCCCGCCAGATCGGTGAACATCATGGTGCCATACTGCCACTCGGTCTTTACATCGCCGGGTTTGAGTTTGGTAATGTCGATCTGGCGCGAAGTATAGTCATGCAGGATGCGTTGTAAAGTACGTAGGTGATTGTGTACCTGGATCATGACCTCGACGGAAGGATTGCCCCACATCGAAACATACATTTCGGAAGGGAGCAAATATCTTAAACGGCTTTCAATCGTAGTCAGAGGAGACTCGGGTAACATAAATTCCATTATACTTGAATTGAAAGTCTTCGCTCTGGCAACGCCTTTATAACTTCTAGGAGAGATAATGAACAATAGAAAACGGGTTTTGATGGGAGTTCTTTTAATTACTGGTATTCTTTTGACAGCTTGTGGTGGAGGGAATACCAACGGACCCTGGCAGCCGCCCCGAGCAGGACCCCCCCCCCCCCCCCCCCCCCCCGGCCCCCCCCCCCCCCCCCCCCCCCCCCCCCCCCAAAGCCTAAATCTCACGTGGATGGCATTGAAAAACAGGATGAATACAATCTTATTGTTCACCTGAATGCTCCAGATGTCGATCTGCTTACCAAACTAACTGACCCGTCTTTTTCCATCATCAGCCCGGCAATGTTTGCTGGCGGCGATGGCGGTACGGGTCCATATAAAGTTGTGGCTGCAAATGGAGATACCCTTACCCTTGAACCGTTTGCCGGGTATTGGGATGCAGCCTCCATCCCAAGCAAGGCGATAGAAGTCCCCGCACCGTAGTTG
Source organism: Candidatus Villigracilis vicinus (assembly GCF_016702885.1). Classification (NCBI taxonomy): domain Bacteria; kingdom Bacillati; phylum Chloroflexota; class Anaerolineae; order Anaerolineales; family Candidatus Villigracilaceae; genus Candidatus Villigracilis; species Candidatus Villigracilis vicinus. The sequence continues at coordinate 79,875 of NZ_JADJDD010000002.1, read as the reverse complement.
TTTAAACCAAAAACGCCCCGAACAATTCGTTCGGGGCGTTTTTGGTTAGAGAGTTTTAGCGGGAAGCCCATACCGGTTCGCCATCGTAGCCTGGCATGGTGGTGACGCGGGTGAATTCATTGGTCGCGATCACTGCCTGATAGACTTCCATGTCATCACCTGATTCGGCTTGAAAGACCAGCCGTAATCCGTCTGGTGACCAGGCGGGGGTGCCGCGCGGCTCAATGCCCGGTTGTGACAACGCAACAATGCTGCCGTCGCGGATGTTGAAAACTTGAATGCCATACACATCAGCTTGTACGACATTGGAGGCGATCTGCTCGCCATTCTGTGACCAGACTGGGGTGTCGTATTTAGCAAGGTTGGGGGTGATGCAGGCTTGGTTCAGTCCGTCGCGCCCGATAATGCAGATGTTCGAGAGTTCACCAGCGAACGATTGAAAGGCGACGAAGCTTCCGTCTGGCGACCAGACCGGGGTGTTGTCGGGAGCTGGACTCGTTGTCAGTGTGGATACACTGCCATTAGGGCTGAGCAGGAACAGGTCTGAGTTGCCGAAGCGGTTGCTGACAAAAAGGATGTCGTTCGATACCGGCGACCAGACCGGGTTGCTGTCTCCGGCGGGGTCATTGGTCAAGCGGATAGGGTTGGAGCCGTCACTGTTGGCAATGTAGATCTCCAGGTTGCCATCGCGGAAGGATTCGAAGGCGATCTGTTGACCGTCCGGTGACCATGAGGGTGAGGCGTCTTTTTCCTGTGCATCGGTTACACGATTGATGTTGCCGCTGGGGATATCGAGAACGTAGATATCAGTATTATTGTTCTGAGTGGAGGAGAAGGCGATCTTGCTGCCATCCGGTGAGATGCGCGGCGTAGCGCCATCCAAAGCTGCATTGGTGGTGAGGCGGGTCAGTTCAATGCCATCTGGAGTGCTCATATATAAATCGGTTTGACCGTCACGATCGGATGTGAAAATGATATGACCAGTAGCGGGCGGGGGGAGGGCAGGTTGAACCTCGGCAACTGGAGCTGCCTGGGCTGTATCGGTGATTGGGGTTGAAGTGGGTTGACCCGCTGCGCCGGAGAGGTCGATGTTTCCGCCGCTGCAAGCGCCAAGTGTGAGTGCGATCAGGGCAGCAGCTGCAAGTGTTATGATTTTGCGATGAGTTTGGATGAAAATGGTCATGAATTTCCTGCCCATGGGCGTTTTGCTTGGATGTTTTTTTATGGTTTATTGCTGAAAGTTCCGTAATCTTAGTGTCTATTTATCCCCCAAAAGTGTTACCAAAACAAGCCTGAAATAATATCAGTTTTGCAAACCCCCAAAACTTTTATTCTTCCTTATTTTTTTCCTTTGGAGCGCATTTCCTTTGCGCGGGTTGTCAGATCACGGAAGAATTGTGTTTCGGTGATCTCATCCACCTGTTTGGCGCGGCGCGATTGATCGACCTCGATGCGCAGTTTGGCGATCTCACTGCGCAGGGCTGCCTCACGGATGTAGCCATCCAGCGCAGCTGTAGCAAGCAGGATCAATGCCTCCAGCACAAGGTCAGCCTCAAATGCGACGATCTCGCCGGTTTTTGGGTCCTTGGCATTGATGAGTTGCAGCACCCCCATGACCTTGCCGTCCTTGTTCTCGAGCGGAATGGTTAGGAAGGATTTGGAGCGATAACGGGTTTGTTCGTCGAAGGATTTTGTGCCTGAGAAATCGAACCCCTCCGCTTCATAGGCATCGGCGATCATAATCCGCTGGTGGGTCAGCGCGGCATGCGAAACCACGTTGGAGCGGTTCTCACTGCCGTCTTCGTTATACATGCGGATCGGTTTGAAGGCGATCGGACTCCCGCTCGTGCCGCCCATATGCATATTCAATGAAGTATTCCGTAGGATCACAAACCTTAATTTATCTTCCTCAACGAGATACAAACTCCCGGCATCGGCGTTGGTGAATGCCTGCGCTTCCACTACCAATGACTCGAGCAATCGGTTGAAATCTTTTTCCGCAGAAAGAGAGACGCCGATGGGGATGACCTTATTCAGAAGATTTAATTGAACGTTACGCTGTGAAATAGTGCTTGCCATGGTGTCTACCATTTTTGCAAGCTGACCCAAGTCTCCTGATTCCTGCAAGAAGTCTTGCAAGAGAATCGGGTCATAATCGCCGCGCTCAATGGCGCGCATTGCGTGAATGATCTTTTTTAATGGCGACGTGGAACTCATGATCGTCGGTTGGGACATTTCGTCAGTATACCACCAAGAAATGAGCGAAAAGTTTGGGATATACTTCGCCCCATGTCAAACCGCATTGGAATTTTTGGCGGAACCTTTGATCCGCCACATATGGGGCACCTCATCCTTGCGAGCGAAGCTGCCTCACAGTTCAAACTGGACCGTCTATTGTGGGTGCTCACCCCTGACCCGCCGCATAAACAGGAAAACTTCATCACGCCACTCACTCACCGGCTGCCTATGCTTCAACGTATGGTCGCATATGACCCGGTCTTTGAGCTTTCACGCATCGAGATCGACCGACCCGGACCGCATTACACTGTCGATACGATCCGCCTGCTTGCCAGCCAGCAAGCGAATGCCGAGATCACATTGTTGATTGGCGGCGATTCATTGTTTGACCTGCCTACCTGGCGCTTCAGCGCGGACCTCGTAGCTTCTGTTGCCAACATTGGCGTCATGCGCCGCCCAAGCGACTCGACGGACCTCGCCGTACTTGAGACCAAACTCCCCGGTTTGACAAAGAAAGTGCGCTTCATAGATGCCCTGCTTCAACCCATTTCTTCAAGAGAGCTGCGGCGTCGTATTGCAGCAGGAGAAATGTACCGTTACTATCTCGCTCCAGAAGTGTATGACTATATTGAGTCTCATAAACTCTATCGCTAATTTCAAACGTTCCCATCTCATAAACCCATGCCCATCTTCCTTGACCCGATCTTTTCTTTCATTTCCCTCAGCCATTTGATGGTGGATACGTTTAATGCCAGCCGTCCCGTGCTATTGACCTATTTTGGCTTGAGCGAGTCGCAGATCGCCTTGTTCTCCACTATTTACATTTGGGCATCTGCCTTGACCCAACCCATCTTCGGCTGGATTTCAGACCGCACCGGTCCACGCTGGCTGTCGGCTGGCGGCGTTCTTTGGATGACCGTCTTCTACTCACTGGCATTGACGTTGCCTGGTAATGCCGGGCTTGCTTGTCTCATCATTGCCGCGTTGGGATCCTCTGCGTTTCATCCCGTAGGTGCTGTTCAAGCTGCCCTGCGTGGACGTGAGTTAATGAAGGGACGCGAAACTACCTCTACATCGTTGTTCTTCACGGCTGGGCAAATGGGGCACTTTGCGGGTCCGATCATTACTGGCTTGATCCTCACATATTTGAAGATCCCCGGCATGTATATCCTCCCGCTGGTCTCCATTCCCATTGGGTTGTCTTTGATGAACCAATTAAGGCACAACCATCCACACCCACAGCCTGTGAAGACAGTGATCTCCAGACGGTCGAGAGCAGGGCTGGTGTTCATCTTTATTTTGATGATCGTGGCTACCATGCAATCCTGGGCACAGGCGAATATGGTTAACCTCATTCCGAAGTACATCAAAGACTTGGGGCAAAGTGCCACCGTGTATGGCAGTATGGCGGGATTGTTCATGGGCGGCTCGGCGTTGGGCAATATGTTTGGCGGATATTTTGCCGATCGCTTTCCGAAACGTTTTGTTGCATCGCTGGCTTTGCTTTTTGCCGCGTTCCCTATCTATACTGTCAGCCAGATTGGATGGTCGTGGTGGCTGTACCTTCTTGTTCCGCTTGCGGGCGCATTCACGGGTGCTGTGCATAGCATCATGGTGGTGCTTGCGCAACGCATCATCCCCGGTGGGATGGCCCTGGCTTCAGGGTTGATCCTTGGCTTTATCTTTTCATCGGGTGCGCTGGGTTTGCTTTACACCGGTCATCTGGCGGAATTACATGGCTTCCCTTATGTGCTGACCTTGACCACGGGCATGGTCCTCTTTGCTTCGCCGTTGGCATTGTTACTTAAGGAGTAGTTTCAAAAATCCTAAAGGATGAAAAAAGTTATGAAAAGCAAAAATCCGCCTCGGTTAATTTTCGAGGCGGATTTTTATGTCGGTCAAATGCTGTATTAAGCTGCGGGCGGTATTTGTTCTGCCTCCACACCGGGCAAGATGCCGGGCGGGTTGCGTGTTCCAAAGAGGGTCATCACCGCAGCGCCCACACTGATCAGTCCCACCACTGCAGAGGGGATCCAACCTACACAGGGCACCAGTTCCATGAAGCCGATCACAAGCATGAGCAGGAAGGTGCCGAAGCCTGTTGAAATTACAGGCGCCCAAACCCGATTGATGGCTTTTGCAAAGCGTTCACCAACTTCCTGTCCGAGGGCAATGATGCCGAAGAGCCACGCTAACGGAACAAGCAAGGCAACGATCGCAGCAACCGGTATCAAGATGAGTGTAACGATCATGATAAGCAATGCCACCGGTAATGCGATGAAGATCAGTAAACCATAGCTACCGGCAATGAACGGCTGACGCACAATGGCGTTTGCAGTTCGATCCAATTGAGGTTGCAGGAAGAGCGCCAACAGCATGGCAACAACAGCGATCACTACTGCACGGCTTAACTTTCCAAAAATATTCCAAAATGGATTGATATCCACATTGATGTTGGGTGCCGCTGGTGCATCAGGCGGGGTGGGGGCTCCCGGCGCGTCGGGAACTTCAGGTGTATCAATATTAGGCGGCGTGTTATTGGTGATCTCGCCCGTTACTTTTGCATCTGGCGCTTGATTGACCTGACCACCGAATGTGGCAATATCTCCATCGATCAGGGCTGTGGATTCTAATAGAGCCTGCCCGCCAAAGATGACAATATCACCGTTCACTTCGCCGGTGATGGTTAGATTTCCACCAAAGACGGCAATGTCGCCATTGATGGCAGTGCCTTCTTCAATCGAAAGATTCCCGCCGAAAAGGGCAATGGACCCATTTACCTCGGCGTCTTTTTGAATTTCGATATTTCCGCCAAAGACAGCCAAACTTCCGTTCAGTGTTTCGCCTTCGCTTAGCGTATAGTTTTGACCAAACAAGACCACATCGTCATTGTTCGGGGTTTGCGCATGGGCACTGGCTGTTGGCACGATCAATAATGCCAGCAGGAGCAGGATGCGCATCAGCGTTGTATTTTTCATGCAGGTACTCCTTGAGGTCGGCGAGTCAGGCGCCAGATGGATACTGCCCATAACAATCCCATGCCTGCCATTCCCGAGAGAATGACCATCCACATATAAGGAGGCAGGAAATCAGGCAGCATGCGCACCATCACAGTGACGATCTCGCCGAATGCCTGTAGGGATGTGAACACAAATAAAAATAGTCCGGCAGCAGAGATCAACCATTCCACCGGAGAAGTAACGACCGAGATCAAAATGGGAGCCAAAAGCCACCCCAGCAATCCCACACCGCTTACCACAAACACGATCAACCCCCAAAGGCGACGGCGTTGTTCCGCCAATTTTTGCGTGGCGAGCTTTTGCTGGAAACGCATCGCAAATCCAGGCGCAGGCGAGACCACACGCGCCGAGCGCAGGGCGAGCCCTGTCTCTGCCAGGGCGGTGCAGGTCTTGCATTCCCGCAGGTGTGAGTCAAGCTCACGCTTCTCGGCAGGGTTGAGGATCTTATCGTCCAGCAGCCAGGTTTCAAAAGGCTGGTGATTCATGGTGTCTCCTTTCCATTTCGGCGAGAAGGTCGTCTTCCTGTTCGACCCACAAGCCAGCCAGTTCCTTGCGTGCGCGGTGCAAACGGCTCTTTACCGCACTGACCGTCAGATTCAAAGACTCGGCTATTTCCTTTTCTGAATAATCGTACCAATATCGCATAATTACCGCCGCCCGGTCGGTGGCATCCAGATCTTTGAGCATGGCATGGACGCGCTCGTTTGTCTGCCCGGTGATGGCTTCACCTTCGGGGTTGGGGGCGTCTACGTCGGGCACTTCGAACGAGTTGCCTTCTTCATCTTCAGCATCCATTGAGAACATTGAGAACTTGCGGCGACGAAGGCGGTCAATACAATAATGCGCCGCGATGGATAACAGCCAGGTCGCGAATGGTCGTTTTTGATCGTAGCGGTGCAAGTGTTGGAAGGCGCGCAGAAAGGTTTCCTGCGCAGCATCCTCCGCGAGTTCGGGTTCACCCAACATGCGGTAGCACAGGTTGAAAACGGGGGTCTGATAGGTTTCAACGAGCTTGGTAAATGCCTCGTCATCGCCTTGTTGCGCCTGGCGAACCCAGGCCTGTTCTTCGTTCACGGTTCTCCTCGGGAAGGCTTTCTACCTTCTCTTACGCGTTCACATGAGGAAAAGTTTCACAAAATTGACTGGACAAATGGGGGTTGTACCCTACAGGTATGATATCGCACCAAAATTAATTGGATTAACTCACCCACGAAATTATTTCACCTTTTAGCATACTCCAAACTGTTTGATATGGCACGCTTAGTGAGAGTGCCCGCTTCCTTCTGGACCGAGGAACTGTTCCCACTTCCCGAGCATTTCTGACCTTTGAGCGAAAAAGATGGCGATCGCCGTTGTAATTGGCACAGCGGCGATCAACCCGAGTGAGCCGACCAGCGTCCGCACGATCTCTTCTGCAATGAACGAGAAATTGACGATATACCCATAGTCGCCTTGCCCGAGCGAGAACATCAACATCATCGGCAGCGAGGCTCCAGCGTAGGCTAAGACCAACGTGTTCACGGTTGCAGCCACATGGTCCTGACCGATGCGCATGGCGGCTCCATAGAGACCGCCAAAGCCGAGGCTTGGATTCGCATGGTGGAGTTCGAAAACAGCCGAGGCTTGAGTGGTCACCAGATCATCCAACACGCCTAATGCACCGATGATCAAGCCGCCTAGGAAAAGTCCGCGCAGGCTGATGGGGGTATCGCTTAGCTGCATCAGAAACATTACGTTTTCGTCGCCGGAACCGTTGATCTTGGCAAAGACCATGAAGAGCGCTGCCAACCCACCAGTGATGAGCAGCACCAAAACCATGCTGATGACCGCCGCATGAGTTTTGAGCGTCCAGCCGTAGGTGATATACAAGCTGATGCCCAGCAATATGGCAGAGCCAATGATACTGACAGTAAGCGGGTCTTCGCCTGCGAGAATGTGCGGAATAATGTAGCCGATGATGAAGTAGAGGCTGAATGCCATGCTCAACATGGCACGGACGCCCTTCCACTGACTGATGAGGATGATGGCAATGGCAAAGATGAGGGTTAACCAAAGGATCGGTGTCGTGCGGACGTAGTCTACAAAATAGGCGTTGACCACATTGTCCGGCGTCTTTGAAATGGTGACGATGATCTTATCCCCTGGTTTGAGCAGGTAATCATCCGAGCGTACCTGACGTCTACCGTAGTCGATCTCCATTGGGATGCCCTCGTACGCGCCTTCTAAAATATTTACACGTGCGATCTGGTATTTTTGGGGATACTCACCCATCATCACTTCCCCTTCTTCGATAATGCTCAGCACTTCTGCCCGAACAGTATCTGCGCCGAAAGTGGCGAACCCGTCACCAGAGAGTTGTACGCGGGTGAGGAATGTGTAAGCTGTTACACCAATAAGTAATAGAAAAGGAAAGAGCCATGAAGTTTTTTTCATGGCCCTGATTATAAAGCGAAGAAGTTAAGAAGATTGTGAAAGTAGTTGGTGAATAGATGGGGTGTTACCTTCCATAGGGATACCAATAACTCTTATCTTCCATGTTGAAATCCCAATGCACGTGCTTGGTCTCGCGGAACTGGTCGAGACCTTCTTCGCCGAGTTCGCGTGCGCCGCCGGAGTATTTCATTCCGCCGAAGGGACCGGCGTAATGGTCAGTAAGCGGGTCGTTGATCCAGATCGTCCCGGCTTTGACGTCATCGAAGAACTGCTTGATCTTTTTTGAGTCGTTCGAGATGAGCACTGCACCCAACCCGTATTGACAGTCATTGGTGAGTTGTATGGCTTCGTCGAAGGTGGCGTATTCCATTAACGGCACAGCCGGACCGAAGGTCTCGTCACGCATGATGACCATGGAGTGATCCACGCCAGACAGCACGGTCGGTTCGTGGAAGAAGCCTTTCGCCAAATGTGCCGGTCTGCCGCCGCCGACGAGGATCTTTGCACCGCGGGTTTTTGCATCCGCGATGTGACTTTCAAATTTGGCGCGGTAGGTTTCGCCGATCATCGGTCCCATGTCTGTGGTGGCTTCCAAACCGGAACCAAGCCGTAGAGTTTTGATGTGCTCCACGATGGCTTCAGTGAATTTTGCTGCGCCGCGTCTTGGAAGGTAAACCCGTTCTGTCGATGTGCAAACCTGCCCGGCATTGATGAGAGCCGCGTATGCCACAGCTTTTGCTGCGATCTCCGGGTCGGCATCTTCAGCGATGACGGTTGCATCTTTGCCGCCGAGTTCGAGATGAAGTTTCTTCATCATCGGTGCGCCAATGGAGGCGATCTTTTGCCCGGTGGCAAGGCTTCCTGTAAAAGCGATGACCGGCACGTCGGGGTGTTTGACCAGCGGTTCGCCAGTTTCCAACCCATAGCCTGTGACCACGTTTACCACGCCAGCAGGGAGGTGGTCGAAGCAGTGTTCAGCAAGATATAACGCTGTAAGTGGTGTCATCTCGGAAGGCTTGATGACGACCGTATTTCCCGCCGCGAGAGCGGGAGCAACCTTCCATGCCATGAGCAGCAAGGGGAAATTCCACGGTACGATGCACCCCACCACGCCATACGGTTCTTTGATGATGAAATTGAATTGTGAAGCGGACCCTGCTGCCAGTACACTGCCGCGGTGGTGACGCCCCAATTCGGCATAATAGCGGAAGGTGTTCAATACCCACTCCACTTCTTCGTCATTTTCAGAGAACGGCTTGCCTTCTTCAAGCGTCAGTAACCGCACGATCTCTTCTCGATGCGCATGTACCTTCTCTGCTATTTCATGCAGAAGAGTTGCCCGTTCGTTCGCGCCCATCTTGCGCCAGGGGGCGAATGCAGTTTTGGCTGCCAGCACTGCCGCTTCGATATCTTCCGGCGTTCCGCGTGGGACGCTGTCTATTATTTCTTCTGTGGCTGGGTTTTGTACTTCGATGGCTTCTTTGGCATTTCCATTTGTAAATTTTCCGTTGATGTACATCTGGCGCATGGGCAACTCCTTTTTTATTAACATAATGCGTGATGGTAACTTCACATCACGCATTAAGTTTATTATTCCTTATTTGTCACTATCTGGTAATTGCGACTCTTCGATCAATTCCGTTGGTGTTGCCGCGCCGCAGCTGGGGCAGGCGAAGTTATTTTCCGCCGGGATATATGATTTTGTACAGAAAGGGCACGCGATCGGCATCGGCTCTTTCGGCACTTCCTTAATGACTTCTTTGGTTACCTCACGGGTTTCCACACGCGTCCCACCCAAGCCGCCAATAAAGACCGGACCGCCGGAGTGGTAATGTCCACCTGAGGAAGAAGATGAATTGCCGCTGGAGGACGAGCCGGAATTGTTCATTAGCCCGCCGAGAGCTGCGCCACCAAATGCACCTTTGGAAGAAGAATTGCTACTTGATGAACCTGACTTGGACCGGGAGGACGAAGATTTGTTTTTGGAAGAAGAACTTGACCCGCCGCCTTTCATATTCCCCAGTAGGAGGAATAAGACAGCAACGATCACCACTGCTGCAAGCGTGACGAATACAATGATCGCCGTTAACCGAATGGCACGCGGAATGTTGTAGAGTTCATACCCATAGCTGAACAGGAAGACCCCGCCCACATAAAAGGGTGCAAGGAGCAGGCACAGGAACGTGCCGGTTTCTTCCGCCAGCGTACGGTCGAACCAGGTGACGAAGATGATATACACGATCAATGCCAGCGTTGCCAGCGCGATCAACCCGCCGGGGATCAAAATATGTAAAGGTTTGCCGGGTTTTTCCGTGTCGTTCTCATACTCGAACACTTCATTGGTCTTTGCGCGTACCTGACGTGCTTTATAGTCCGAAGTTGCCATGCGTATTCCTTTCATTAATAATAAGCAATGGACGAAATTTCTACCGTTACTTGCTCAGATCTTTTGCCATCGTTTCCATCTGCGCAAGGATGGCTGCAACCTGTCCGCTGGGTACATTTACACGGTACATGTGTGCAAATCCATCGCCTAGCATTACTTTAATTGTACGCCATGAACCCAGTTGAGGTTGCAACTCACCCTGTGAGAGAAGCTCCACAGCTTGCTTCCATTGAGGGTGATTTTTCTCGTAATCGCCGAGCAGGTTTACGGTTGATTCGCGAAGCGGGAAGAGATGCGTCGCTTCCACCCAGCGGGCATCCTGTTCATTATCCAAAAGCCAGCGCACGAACAGCCAGGCTGCCAATTGTTCTTCGGGCGTGCTCTTCATCACGATGTACGATGAACCATAAACAGCGATCGAGCCGCCATTTTTATTGGGGAATGGCAGAACCACCCACGTGTCACGGTTCTCTACACTGGCAAAGGCGCGTGTTACGTTGGGAAGGTCGCTCAAGCTGACGGTAATGAATAATGCCTCGCGGTTTGCAAAGGATGAGATCGGGTCTGCCGCGCCCTGCCAGGCACAATTGGCTTCGGACAGCTCGCGTAGGAACTTGAAGGCATCAATATTATCGGGAGAAAGGAAGCGGTAATTGCCTTCTTCTAAAACGCCGCCGCCAAACGAGAGCATCCAGGCGTAGGCGGTCATGGGTTGGGTATCCACGATCCAGCCGCCCATGGCATCGTTCTCGGCAAAGGCATCCTTGCCCATTGCCGTATGTGCGCGACAAGCCTGACTACGGAATGCATCCGCTGAAGCAGGCGCAACATTGATATTCAGCTCATCCGCCCAGGTTTGATTCCATAACATCACCTGTGCTGTGCGTTGTGCCGGAACCGCCACGCGCGCCTTGCTCGAAATATCCTGACTCCAAAATGCAAATGGGATGTCATCTGCTTTGAGCCCATATAAAGGATCTTCCACATAATTGGTCAGATCGGTCGTGACGCCATCCGCGAACCAGCTTTGCGCATGTTCAGGCAGGGCGATCACCAGGTCTGGTCGGTCTTCTGTTGGCAGCGAGGCGGTGGTCACTTCATATAAATTTGTGAAGTTGATCTGACTCTGCGCTGTAACCTTGATGCCCCATTCATTGTTGGTGTTGAATTCACTGACGAAGGTTTCGAACAGCCCTTGCTCGACGCCATACCACGGCGTCCAGACGCTGAGTTCCAGCCCTTTCAACGCCTCCATATCGACCTCGAGCCTGCTCACAGTTTCGACGCTTGATTCTTCCGTTGAAACTGTTTCTGTTTCGTTGCCCTGCTTGGTGGAAGCAGGCTTGGTGTCACCGGCGGGCGTTTCTGTTGCGCTGCAGGCGGAGAGAATAATGGATAGAACCAAAAACAAAGGGAGAATTTTTTTCATGGAGTTAAGGAGCTAATAGCATGAAGGGGACGGGGGTGAGCACCAGAACGAAAACAACGATCATGGCATATGCAATGGTGCGCCGAACAGGATCGAGCTCTGTGATCTGATCCATTGGCTGTGCATTGACGCGCCCGAGCCAGAAGAGCATGGCTGCCCAAAGCCACCATCCGCTCCAAAAGACGCCGAGGACGATGAGTAGACCAACTATATAAGGAAACGCTTTCTTTGCCTTCTCGCCAAATAGAGAATAAACCACATGTCCGCCGTCCAATGTTCCGGCAGGGATAAGGTTCAGTGCCGTGACGAGAATGCCAGCCCAACCCGCAAATGCCACGGGATGAATGAATACATCCAACCCGCCAAATGGAACGGGGCGACCAGTGAAGAAATACTGCAGCCAGTATAAAATGCCCTGTGGTTCCACCGGGGCAGGCAGCAACTGACCGAACACAACCAACTTGGCAAGCAGATAAATGAGTGAATTGCCTTCCAAAAAGCCATTGGGGTTTGGGTCGATAGTGCCAAGAGTGGAAAGTGTCAGTCCATAAAGCAGGACAGGAATTGCCACGACCAGCCCTGCAATGGGTCCTGCCACGCCAATATCAAAAAGTACACGTTTGTTCTTGGGGATGCCGCGCATCAGAATGGCGGCGCCCATCGTCCCCAACGGGCTGAAGGGGAAGGGGATGAAATAAGGCAGTGTAGCTGGAGTCTTGTGATAACGGCTCATAAAGTAATGCCCAAGCTCGTGTGAAAGCAAAATCCCCAAAAGACTAAGGGCAAAGGGCCAGCCCGTGAAAATGTTCTTTGCCAGGATGAGCATTTGTCCCAAAACATCTGTTGGGAGCGGTCCGTCAATTTGGACGCCAGCCAGCATGACGCTCAACACCGTCAACACAAAGAGGATGACATTTGTGGAGATGTTATCTGGTTTTGGGTCTGGTTGTTTGGGGGCAAGGTAAATAATATGCCGTCCATCTTCGAGACGGAAGTGAGGTGAGAGGTTGTAGGGGGCGAGCAAGTCTGCCAAAAGGTCGTAGGCAGAGGCGCTGTCTTCATCCAGTAATTGACCCCGGTAACGCATCAAGAAACCGGGCGGCTGATGCGGATCGAGGCTGGTGACATCTTCAATACGCAAGACGCGTGTGATGAGTTGATTTAAGATTTCAGTTTCGGGGAACGACATGTCTTTCTCCATAATAAAAGGTGGGACGACCCGTCTATGCTATTGAACAGTTTCGTAGCAAATGGGCGGGGCGCCCCTACCAATTGTAGGCGGGAGTGGATGGGAGTCGAACCCACCGCGACCCGCAACGCGACCCGCCACAGGTTTTGAAGACCAGGAAGCCCACCGGGACCTAACCACTCCCGCCGGCAAGGATAACCGAGACATGGATGATTGGCAAGTTGCACGTTAAGCGCGGCTGAGAGAGGAAGTCTTTTGCCCCGTTTTATTTCTGGCAGCCGTGTGTAAAAAAATATTTAAAGTTGATACCCTTCGATGATCGGCTGCATTGTCTCAGGCGCAAAGAAAAAAAGAGATACGATGGCAATGAGCATACACAAGAGACAAAGGAAGATGAATCCTCCGCTAAGAATGCCCGCCCAGGCATGGACTTTACCGTCTTCATTGGTTTTACGAATGGAGTTAAGGGAGACCAACCCAAAGATCAGCGCGAGTAACCCAAGCAGGAAACTGGGCGGAAAGCAAATGAAACCCGTGAATGGGATCGGCATCATGCCGCCGCAAAACAGGAGGATGGTTGCAATGCCAAGGATCAGGCTTATGACCGAATGTCGGTTTGTAGAAGGAGTGGGGGCGATTGGTTCGTTTGATTCCATGAGAGATCTCTTCGAGTCTGCAAGTAGACCATTAAATCTCGAAGATTCAAAATTGCAAAGGCTTACTTTTGTACTTGGATATCTTTTTGTTTTGCTTGAAAAATAAGACCGCCCTCAACAGGCACAACCTTGTTACAAGTAAGTGTTAAAAATAAAAACCGTCCCCGGCAAGGACGGTTTTTCGTACTCTCTGTCGGGGCGAGAGGAATTTGCGCCAGTCCCTCGATGGGGAACCTCCGACCATGAACAGTGCTCAAACACGTCAGTAGTCATTAAAAATAAAAACCGTCCCCGGCAAGGACGGTTTTTCGTACTCTCTGTCGGGGCGAGAGGAATTTGCGCCAGTCCCTCGATGGGGAACCTCCGACCATGAACAGTGCTCAAACACGTGTATTTTTAAAATAAAACCGTCCCCAGCAAGGGGGGTTTTTCGTACTCTGTCGGGGCGAGAGGAATTTGCGCCAGTCCCTCGATGGGCCGACCCCGGTAGTTCGCCCTGAACCTCCGACCATGAACAGTGCTCAAACACAACCGTCCCCGGCAAGGACGGTTTTTCGTACTATATGTCGGTGCGAGAGGATTGACCCCCCTGCCCCCATGGCCCCCCCGCCGGCCGGGCTGCGCCCCGAGATGAGCGAGCGAGATTATAGTCGTGTTTTCTGATAAATGCAAACCCAATTTTGAGTTTGGACGACGGACGATAGACCGCAGACCATAAATACGTTCTTCCATTGTCCATGGTCTGCGGTCCGCCTCAAAATATATCTTCCTCTTATGCAAATCCAGAGGCATGCTCCCAGCCTTTATGCTAAAATAAGTCCATTGGAGTCTCCTATGTCGTCTGGAATGGTAGAAGTAGTCATAGACAGCATCCGCGTGCATTTAATGGCACCCCAGCGCGTGGTTGTATTGAAACAGGTGAATGCCGAACGGTATCTCACCATCTGGGTGGGTCCGTATGAAGCGGAAGCCATCACAGTAGCGTTGCAGGAAGTTGAGATGGTTCGTCCACTGACGCATGATCTGCTCAAGAATGTGTTCAAGGCGTTCAATGCGCGCATCGTCCGTGTGGAGATCGTAAAACTGCAAGATGATATTTATTATGGCAACATTGTTGCTGAAGCCGACGGACGTGAGATACACATTGACTCAAGGTCATCTGATGCGATCGCTATTGCAGCCCGCGCCCATGCACCCATCATGGTGCATCCCAGTGTGATGGAGTCAGCAGGGGTGGAGCCCGATCAGGATATGCCTGAAACGATCATACCCGCAAGAAAAGAACCGCCGCCTCCGCTGACCGATGATGCGAGCGACAGGTGATCTGTCTTCAAAGACTTCCTTGATACACTCGATATTGATAACCCTGACAAAGACAAGCCCGACTCACCCCCAGCCTAAGCTGACCCTACCAAATGACAGATTTCTACCCTGAAGAATCAACCGCCCCCTCCAGCCCAGGTGTACCGCATAGCCGGGAAGCCGAAGAAGCCGTCGTAGGGGCGGTGTTGATTAACCCCGAAGTGTATTACGACATCGCTCAATTCCTTGCGGCGGATGATTTTTACATTCATCGCAACCGGTGGATCTGGGAAGCCTTCATCCGCCTGCATGAAGCCCGCACCCCCGTAGACTTGCTGACCCTCTCCGAAGATTTGGAGCGAGCCGGTCAACTCGCGGAAATCGGCGGCTCTGCCTACCTGACCTCATTAATTAACCAAGTCCCGACCTCCATCAACGCCGAAGCCTACGGTCACATCGTTGAAGAGAATTCTCTGCGCCGCAGAATGATCCAAGCGGCGAATCAGATCGCATCCCTGGCATACAAAGGCGATGGAATTGATACCGTAATGGGCGAGGCGGAGAAAGCCGTCTTTGGCGTTAGCGAGAGCCGGACACGGCATGACGTTGAGCCGATCCGTACCGTCCTTTCGGAATACTACGATCAAGTTGCCGAACTCGCCAAACTCGGCGCAGACTTCCACGGCGTGCCGACTGGCTTCATCGACCTTGATAAACTTTTACGCGGCTTGCATCCATCCGATTTATTGATCGTGGCGGGTCGTCCGGGTCAAGGTAAGACGGGCTTTTTGCTTTCGATTGCCAAGAATGCCGGGCTGACCTATAAAAAGCATGTTGCCATCTTCTCCTTGGAAATGTCCAATGAACAAGTGGTACAGCGTCTCATCGCACAAGAGACGGGTATCTCGTCCCAGAACCTGAGCACGGGCAAGCTGGCAGAAGATGAATGGAAGTTGTTTAATCACGCCATTGAAGTCTTTGGCAGCACCAAGATGTTCCTGGACGATACGCCCGCATTGACTCCTTTGCAGTTGCGTACCAAGTGCCGTCGCTTGCATGCTGAACATAAACTCGACCTGGTCATCATTGACTACCTTCAACTCATGGTTGGGGGATAGTCGGAATGATAACCGCGTGCAGGAAGTTTCGAACATCTCACGTAATCTCAAAGTGCTGGCACGTGAGTTGAATGTTCCGGTGTTGACCGCTGCGCAGTTGAGTCGTGCCGTTGAGCAACGTACTGATAAACGCCCGATCCTCTCCGACTTGCGCGAATCCGGTTCGTTGGAGCAGGATGCCGACATCGTCATGTTCATCTATCGTCCCGATGATTACGAGAAGGACGGCGACAAGAGCAACATCACCAAGATCTCGGTGGCAAAGCATCGTAACGGTCCCACCGGTGAAATTGACCTGATCTTCCGCGGCGACCTGACTCGCTTCGATAATGCGGCGACGAAGGTTTTTCGACCGAACGAATAATTTTTGTAGGGGCGACCTCGCGAGTCGCGCCCCTACGGAAATAATATGACCCCCTTCCCCGGTTTCACCTCCTCTGAAACATTTACGCAAGTCCCTGATTCGTTCATCCAGATGATGAATGAGATCGAGGATGTGGCGGAGCTGAAGGTGACTCTGTATGCCATTTGGCGCATTGAACATATGGAAGGGAACTTCCGCGGGTTGGGGGAAGGTGACTTTGATGCAGCGGCGCTGGGTTTGGATATAAAGGAGATTCGGCGCGGGCTGGGTAAAGCGCTTGAGAGGCAGACCCTGCTCAAGTCTGAGAATGAAGCGAATGTTTTTTATTTCCTCAATTCTCCACGCGGACGATTATCCGCTGAGGCGTTTGCGAAGGGACAGGTCAAGCCTTCGTCTGGTTCGTATGTGCCGAATAAATCGAACCTGTTTAAGTTGTATGAAGAGAATATCGGGGCGTTGACCCCTTTACTGGCTGATATGTTGAAGGAAGCGGAACAGAACTATCCGAGCGCGTGGTTTGAAGAAGCCATCGAGATCGCAGTGAGTCGCAATATCCGTAATTGGAAATATGTCGAGGCGATCCTGGCGCGTTGGAAGGAGAACGGAAAAGATGAAAGAAGAGATAAGCAAGACTCTGTCCAAGATGCAAAACGATACACCGACGGCGAGTTCTCCGAGTTCTTCAAGCGGGATTAAGAGTGTGGAGAAGCCGCTTGGCGACCCGAACTGCCCGCATTGTGGGGGGGGTGGGGTATGTTCGCTATGATGTGCCGGTGGAACACCCGAAGTTCGGCAAGCTGGAGACTTGTGTCTGCCGCGCCAAAGATGTAGCAGAGGCGGCTCGTTCGCGTTTGTTTGCGATGAGCAATTTGAATCGGCTCAGCCATTTGACCTTTGAAAATTTCAGCCCGGCTGGCAATGATCGAGCCAAGTTCATGTCTGCTCAGGAACGCGAGAATTTGCGTGTGGCGTTCGAGAAAAGTGAAGACTTTGCCCGCAAGCACGAAGGCTGGTTGTTGCTTGAAGGCGGATATGGCTGCGGCAAGACTCACCTTGCAGCGGCGATCGCAAATTTTTCTGTCAACAACGGCATGCCGACTTTGTTTATCACTGTGCCGGACCTTTTGGATTCTTTACGCTTTTCCTACGATGACCCTGAAATCACTTTTGAACAACGCTTTGATGACATTCGCAATTCAGGCTTGTTAATTCTTGATGACTTCGGTACGCAGAATGCGACTCCGTGGGCGCAGGAAAAATTATTCCAAATTATCAACTATCGCTATATCAATAAACTGCCGACGGTCATCACCACCAATTTGATGTTGGATGAGATCGAGGCGCGCATCCGCTCGCGATTGCAGGACGAAAGTTTTGTGAACCACCTCAAGATCAGTGCACCGGATTATCGCCGCCCAGAAGAGACGAGCAACCCCGGCATTTCCATGTTGGCATTGCCCGAAATGAAGGTGATGACCTTCAAGACCTTCCAACCACGTGACGATGAAGTTGGCACCGAAGCCGTAACCACGACCACGATCGAGAAGAATGATCGCTTTGGGAACAAGGTCAAGGATAAAGAAATCTCGCGCATCACAATTTCAAAAGATGATGTGAAGACTCTGCACGAAGCCCATAATGCAGCAGTGGAATTTGCCGAAAAACCCGAAGGCTGGCTCGTACTGCTGGGACAATCATTTAGCGGCAAGACCCATCTAGCTGCTGCCGTCGGGAATTACCGCATCGGCTTGGGCGGGCAGGCATTGCTCGTGGAAGTGACCGCCCTGCTTGACTACCTCCGCCAAACTTTTGGACGGAATTCAGATGTTTCGTTTGACCGCCGCTTTCATGAGATCCGCACCACACCATTGTTGATTCTGGATGATTTAAAAGAAAGTGGTGCAGGTTCTGTTTGGGCGGAAGATAAACTCTATAGTGTGCTGAATTATCGTTACAACGCACATTTGCCTACGGTTATTACGTCTACCTTACGACCTGAGGCATTTGCCTTGAGTTACCCGAATCTGTGGAATAAGCTGCTCGACCCGACCAAATGTCAGGTTGTGGCGATCAACATGCCGCCATATCGCAGAGTTGTGAAGGGTGGCAAGCCTGCTGCCAAGAAGAAGTAACTTGAAAACAGCCTGAAAAACAGGCTGTTTTCTTTTTTAAAATCTTCAACCTGGTTGAAAACTCTTCTCAAACACTACGCTAGATTCATATCCCTGCCTCGTTTATTATCGTGACAATTAGACCAAAATCCGTAAGGAACACGAGATACATGCTCCCTTCTTTACTCCTTCGTGAAGGTTTGGAAGCCGCTCTGATCATCGGAATTGTGTTTGGCGCTTAAAGATCCGCCGAACTGACCGCCCCGCCCTTTGGCTGGGAACCTTGCTGCTTTAGGCGTAGCATCCTCACGGCTGTTATTCTGACGCTTTTCGGCATGAGCCTGAAGAAACTGCCGAACAGATCTACGAAGGTATCACAATGGTGCTCGCTGCTGGCATCCTCACTTGGATGATCTTCTGGATGAGCAAACAATCCAAGACGATCAAGTCGGAGTTGGAAGATGGCGTCAATAAAGCTGCGCTCACCACGGGCAAACGTGCCGTTTTTGGGTTGGCGTTTTTAGCAGTTGTGCGTGAAGGTGTGGAATTGGCACTCTTCATCACTGCCGCTTTCTTTGCAGGCAGCGTGAAAGGGGCCAATTATTTTGACCTCACCGGTGTTGGCTGGTTTGGGCACAGCTGTTGTTGGGTTGGTCTTTGCTGGCTGCAACTGCCCGCCTCAACCTGCGCCGCTTCTTCCAGATCACTGGTTATTTGCTCATCCTCTTCGCGGCGGGACCGTGGCTCACGGCATTCATGAATTCAACGAAGTCGGTTGGATCCCCTTGTGATTGAGCATGTTTGGGATGTCAACGCTATCGTGGATGAACGCTCTGTGTTTGGTGAATTGCTCAAGACATTGTTTGGATAACGGCAATCCCTCCCTGACGGAAGTTATTGGCTACTTTACTTATCTTGCTGTTGCCGCATATTTCTTCACCCGTACAACAGTCAGCCTGCAGCGAAGAAGGTCCCGCTCAGCATCTGCCTAGAACGACCTGCATCTTTGAAGAACTGACACCTCATCTTGCGATGAGGTGCAGTTTTAACTTGACAGAACTTAAAAATCGTTATACTAAGTGTATAATGAACACTAAGTATAACGAATATGAAACTCCCGGCATCACCGTTGACCTTGTCCTTTTTACGGTCAACGAGAATCGACTCAAGGTGATGTTAGTTAAACGGGCAGAAGAGCCGTTTCGTAATGATTGGTCTTTGCCAGGCGGCTTTATCAAAGTGGGTGAGTCGCTGGACGCTGCCGCCCAACGGGTGCTTATCGAAAAAACAGGCGTGAGCGATGTTTATATGGAGCAGCTCTATACCTTTGGCGAGCCAAAACGCGACCCGCGTTCACGCGTCATCACAGTTGCTTATATCGCCCTGATTCCCTGGCAAAGTTTGCCGCAGCCTGAGTCAGATAAAGTCACAGACCTCACCTGGTCGCCCGTTGACCATCTTCCCAAACTTGCTTTCGATCATAAAGCCATCGTCAACTATGCCGTCACACGTCTGCGTGCCAAGGTCAGTTATAGCAACATCGTTTACGGGTTGATGCCCAAACAATTTCGCCTCTCTGAGCTTCAAAGCATGTATGAGAGCATCATCAATGACAAGCTTGATAAACGCAACTTTCGTAAGCGTATGTTGGCAACAGGCTTGCTCCAAAGAGACCGGCAAAAAAGACCTTGCCGGGGCGCATCGTCCTGCCATGTTGTATCAATTCAAAACCAAAGAGATCATTTTCCTGTAGGAGAATTTCATGACCCAACTCCCGATCCCTGATTTTTTTGACGCCTCCCGCGTGGGCGAAATTTGGAAAGTGGATTATGCCGCCCGTGCCGAAGATGCTCGAGCGTTCGCGCTTCAACACGACCTCAAGCATGCCGCAACTTCCAGCGAACGCATCTCCCTTTTACTGATCGACGTGCAAAATACATTCTGCATCCTGGCTTTGAACTCTTTGTCGGCGGGCGCAGTGGAAATGGCGCGGTCGAAGATAACGCGCGCCTGTGCGAATTTATCTATCGCAACCTCGGCAAGTTGACTCACATCATTGCCACGATGGATACACATAGATCACAGCAGATCTTCCATCCCATTTTCTTTGTCGATGCACAAGGAAATCATCCCGCTCCATATACTGACATTCATGTTGCAGACCTTGAGTCTGGCAAATGGGTCTTCAACTCCGCGCTCGCGCCGCAATTTGGTATCGCGCCGGAGTACGGTCAACAGATGATGATGCATTATGCCGAGACTCTTCATAAGATCGGCAAATACGCGCTGACGATCTGGCCCTATCACGCCATGCTGGGTGGAATTGGTCATGCACTTGTGCCTGCTGTGGAAGAAGCCATCTTCTTCCATTCCCATGCAAGGATAGACCAGCCGCACTTCGCCATCAAAGGTGACAAACCGTTTACAGAAAATTATTCGGCTGTTGGTCCTGAAGTTGTGACGGGTCCGATGGGCGAGGTGTTGGGGGCGCATGACCCGCAGTTCATTCAGCACCTGCAAGAAGTGGATAAGCTCTATATCGCCGGGCAGGCAAAGAGTCACTGTGTGGCATGGACGGTACAGGATTTGCTCGACGATATCCTTGCCGTTGACCCGCAGCTTGCAAAGAAAGTCTATCTGCTCGACGACTGTTCGTCAGCGGTGGTGGTGCCTGGGGTGGTGGACCATACCGAGGCGGCGAATGATGCGTATGCCTGGTTCGCGAATGCGGGCATGCACATTGTCAAGTCGACGGATGAAATGGAGTAACAAAATGCCCAATCCTACAAGGCTTTCAAAATTCATCTCGCTTGTTTTGCGTCATCGTGCTAATGACTTTGACCTGCATTTGGATCTGCAAGGCTTTGTTGAGTTTTCTGATCTAAAGCGCCTGGTCGATGAAAAATCGACGGATGTATATAGCGAGGAAGATTGGCGCAAGGTCTTGAACGGCGAATTGGATGGCAAGAAACGTTTTGAAGTTAAGGATGGGCGCATTCGAGCGTTGTATGGGCACAGCAAGGTGGAACGCGTGACGTATGAATCGGTCACACCGCCGGAGGTGTTGTATCACGGTACGACGCCGCAAGCCGAGAAAGCCATTCGCAGGGAAGGTCTGCGCTCGATGAAACGTCAATATGTGCATCTCTCTGAAAATACAGAACGGGCTTTAAATGTTGGCGAACGTAGAACTGACCATGTCCGTTTACTTGTAGTGCGAGCTGCTGAGGCTCATCATGCAGGTATCGAGTTTTATTCTCCTGAGCCGGAGCATTATCTGGCGCAGAATATTCCACCCCAGTTTATTGATTTCCCAAAGGAATAAAAGATATGTCGATTTTTGATGGCAAGCGATTAACGAACGATACCTTTAAACTTGATATTGAACGCATGCGCCGCGGCTGGTATTCAGACAAATATTTTGAGAACATCAACCGCATGTTGACCGCTTTGTCGAAAGAAGGCTATAGTTATTCAGGCGAGTATCACAACCTGCCGGAAGGTGTTTCTCCTGAAAAGATCGCTGTGGGTGATATAGAAGTGGAGATGCAGTGGTTCACGCGCCGCATGGGCAAAACCACGGTCGTAGGCGTGGACAAGTCGCTGGAAATGCTGCGGCTTTGCTCCGGACATTTTGAAGGTGATACTTTTGTTGACGCTTCAACTCAGATGGAGGTTTGGGCTGTGCAGGATGGTTCGACCGTCAAATATGACGGCGACCCGAGCAAGATCCAACCGGTCATCAAAGTGCGTGGGCGTTACCGTGACTTTGCCTTATTGGAAACGCCAACGCTTGGCATTCTCACTCGTTCGAGTCGGGTAGCCACAAATGTATATGAAACCTTGGTGGCAGCGAAGGGCAAACCGGTGTTGTTCTTCCCAGCGCGTTTCGATGTACATGAAGTGCAAGCCGCCGATGGCTATGCTTACAACATTGCCTTGCAGAGATTCAACAAAGATCACGCACAAGAGTTGGGTGCGTTTGTCTCCACCGATGCGCAGGGAGATTGGTGGGGCGGCGCGGGCGGGGGGACGGTGGCTCATGCTGCGATCGCTTCTTTCCTCGGCGATACAGCAGAGGCGATGATGCAGTTCTCGCATATTTTGCCCGCACGTATTCCACGCATTGCACTGGTGGATTTCAACAATGATTCGGTCCGCGATACTCTGCGAACCTTGGATGCGATGTTCGCGAAATATCGCGAGTTGATGGATGCAGGTAATACGGAAGAAGCTGAGAAATATAAATTGTATGGCGTTCGTTTGGATACAGGCGGGAATTTGCGCGATGTGTCTGTCACACCGCTCGGTGATCCGGCATTGGACTTGGGAGTCAATCCGCGTCTGGTGTTTAACGTCCGCTCGGGGATAGATTCAGCCTGGGAACGTTGGGACCTGCCTGAGCGTTGGAAAGAAGCGGCGAAGGAATTTTGTCACAGCGTGAAGATCGTAGTGTCTGGTGGTTTCGCTCCGGAAAAAATTCGCAAGTTCGAGAAGCTGGGCGTGCCTGCGGATATTTATGCAGTGGGGTCGTATCTTGTTTAGCAATGGCAATGGCACAAGCACTGATTTCACAGCCGATGTGGTGCGTGTGAAAATTCACGGCGAATGGATCGATATGGCGAAAGTGGGTCGTAAAGTAGGGGAGAATGAGAATTTGGAACGGGTATGGTAAGGGTAATAATGAATTAGGAATGCTTAATGATGAAAAAGGACTGTCCGTGTGACAGTCCTTTTTTTGTATTATACGTGGATGATTCTTATCCGAACCTGCCCATGATGTAATCTTCGGTTTTCTTTTGTTTGGGAGTGGTAAACATTTTTTTGCCGTCGTCATATTCGATGAGTTCGCCTTGCAGGAAGAAGGCGGCATGATCGGCAGTGCGGGCGGCTTGCTGCACCGAGTGGGGCACGAGGATGACGGTGTAATTCTTTTTTAATTCTTGCAGCGCCATTTCCACTTTACCGGTCGAGATCGGGTCAAGACCCGAGGTAGGTTCATCAAGCAGAATAATATCAGGTTGAAGCGCCAGCACACGCGCGAGACAAATGCGTTGTTGCTGACCACCAGAGAGGGCAACGGCTGGGTCGTTCAAGCGGTCTTCGACTTCGTCCCAAATAGCGGCGAGTTTCAAACTACGTTCCACGGCTTCATCCAATTTAGAGCGGCGCTTTTCGCCTGCCAGTTCCAATCCGTAGGTGATGTTTTCGCGGATGCTCATTGGCAATGGGACGGGACGGGCAAAGACCATGCCTACTTTGCGGCGCAAGGCGATCACGTCCGTTTTAGGGTCGAGGATGTTTTCGCCGTCGATCAGGATGCGCCCGGAACTGGTGCGGATGTCTGTCAGGTCGTTGAGGCGATTGAGACAGCGCAGCAATGTGGATTTTCCGCCTCCTGCCGGACCGAAGAGGACGGTCACTGCATTCTGACGGATTCCCATACTGATGCCGCGCAGAGATTCCGCGCCATCGGCGTATTGGAGAGAGAGGTTTTCGATTTCGATTTTGTTCATTAGACGATTGACTACCACTGCCGTTTCGCTCTTGCCCGCGAGCGGATGATGGTTGCGATCACGTTCATGGTGAGAACGAAGGCGAGCAAGACCAACGCCGTTCCATATTGGATTTGGATCGGCATTTCAGGCACTTGTGTGGAAATGACGAAGAGATGATACGGCAGTGCCATGGTCGCATCGAAGGGGGAGCCGGGCAGGCGTGGCAGGAAGAAGGCTGCGCCTGTGAAGAGGATCGGCGCTGTTTCGCCTGCGGCACGTTCCAAGCCGAGGATGACTCCGGTGAGGATGCCGGGCAGCGCTTCCTTTATGACGATCTTGCGGATGGTCTGCCAGCGAGTCGCGCCGAGAGAGATGCTTACTGTGCGGAAGGATTGCGGCACGGAACGCAGTGCTTCTTCTGCGGTGCTGATGATGACGGGCAGAGTCATGATGGAGAGAGTCAATGAAGCGGCGAGAATGGATGTACCGAATTGAAGGAACAAGACGAACAAGCCCAAGCCGAACAAACCATATACTACAGAAGGGATGCCTGCCAGATTGATGATCGCCAGGCGAATGAGGCGTGTCAACTGTGTGTCTTTGGCGTATTCAGAGAGGTAGATAGCCGCCGCAATTCCCAATGGCACGGAGAAGATCGCTGTGCCAACGGTTAAATAAAGCGTGCCGATAATGGCAGGCAGGATGCCACCTGCGCGCATACCGTCATGCGGGAAGCCAGTGATGAATTCCCACGAGATGGCAGAGCCGCCTTTAAATAGAATGAAGAGAACTGTGCCAACGATGGGCAGAACAGTGACCAGAGCCATCAGGGTGATAAATCCATACCCAAGCCGTTGGACGGTGTGACGATTACGAGCGAAGACTTTCATCATGAGAGGATCCTCTCTGCAGGTTTCTTGGCTCGGAAGACGACGGAAGATGCAATCACATTGACGGTCAATGAGATCAAGAACAAAATAATGCCGATCAGGAAGAGGGTGTGGTAATGCACGCTTCCATTTGCAACCTCGCCCATTTCGGCGGCGATGGTGGCGGTCATGGTGCGGACGGGGGAGAAGAGGCTACCCAAGCTGGTTGCCAATACGGGAGCATTGCCGGTGACCATCATCACGGTCATCGTTTCGCCGATGGCACGACCCACTCCAAGCATGATAGCGGTCAGTACGCCAGACTTTGCCGCGGGCAGGGTCACACGCCAGATGGTCTGCCATTTGGTGGCGCCCAATGCCCAGGCACCTTCGCGATAGGCGCGCGGCACAGAGTCGAGTGCATCTTCGGCAACGGAGACGACCGTGGGCACGGCGATTCCGCCCAAGAGCAGCGACCCGGTAAACGCGGTCAGACCCGTTGGCAGGTCCAGAAAGATGCGAAGGTTGGGGGAGACGACGAGGATACCGAGAAATCCCAAGACCACCGAAGGGAGTCCACCGAGCAGTTCCACGAGCGGCTTGAGAATTTCGCGCATCCAACGCGGAGCGATCTCGGAGATGTAAACCGCGGTGCCGATCCCAAATGGGACAGCGATAAGTGCCGCGCCGATAGTGACGATGAGCGACCCTGTAATGAGCGGCAGGATGCCGAACATCGCTTCAATGGGATACCAACGCAGGCTAATGAAATTGCTGCCTTCCACTTCACCGAGCGCGGGTAAACCTTCACGCATTAGGAAGAAGAAAATAAGCAAGACAAAAACGATGGCGGAATATCCGCTCGCTTTGATGGCTCTTGTAATGATGAATTCACGCCAGTTTAAAGATTTTTCCATAGTGCTCCACCGTCATTGCGAGGCGCGCTCTTATTCGTTGCGCCGAAGCAATCTCCAGTCTTAAATACTAGATTGCTTCGGGCGAAAAGCATCGCCCTCGCAATGACGTAATAATTTATTTACTTCACAGGCACAAAACCCAACTCCGCCACGATCTCTTGCGCTTCGGGGGAAAGGATCCAATCGAGATATTCTTTCACGATCCCTGTGGGCTCGCCGTCAGTATACATATAAAGGTCGCGCGCGATGGGGTAGGTCTTATCGTTTACTGTGTCAATAGCGGGCAACACATAGGCACTGCCTTCTTCTTCGGCAATCGCGATCATTTTCAGGTCATCAGGCACATACCCAAGACCATCATAACCAATGGCATTTGGGTTGCTGCGCACTTCAGAGATGATCCCCTCCGAAGAGGGCAGCAAAAGCGTATCGGTGGAGAAGAGCGTTTTGTCTTCCTTGCTGCCCAGCCTTAAAACGGTTTCCAGAAAATATACATGCGTGCCAGAGTTGGTTTCGCGCGAGAGTTTTACGATCGGTCTGTCTTCACCGCCGACTTCATTCCAGTTGGTGATCTTGCCGCTGTAAATATCAGAAATCTGTTGCAAAGTTAATTCACTGACAGGGTTTTCAGGGTTCACAATTACCGCAATGGCATCGCGTGCAATGATATGTTCAACGGGCTCGATGCCCTTTGATTGGGCTTCAGCGATCTCTTCATCCTTGATCTTGCGCGAGGCATTCGCCAGGTCTACGGTGTTGTTGATCAGCGCCGCAATACCCGTACCTGAACCGCCGCCCGTCACCGAGATGCGCACATCGCTGTGTTCAGCCTGGTAGGTTTCCGCCCATGCCAGCGCAAGGTTGACGATGGTATCGGAACCTTTATTCTCGATGTATTGAGCAGGGGAGTTGGAAGTAGTATCGGTGGAAGTGGATCCACAGGAAGTAATGAAGAAAGTGGTAAGTACAAAGAAGATTAGTGCACGTTTCATCGGCTGGGATTATACCGCCTCTGACTCAGCCGGGCTTGATTCCAGTCTTGGCGTTTTTGCCAGTTGATGATTTTTATATCGCCTGGAGTTTTCTTTTGATACAATCACTTCCATGATTGCAACTCAACCCGCCTTTACCGTCCAGAACATGGACTTTTACTACAATGCCCCTAAGAAAACACTCTCCAACATTAACTTGGAAATTCAGCCGCAAAAAGTGACTGCACTCATTGGTCCATCCGGCTGTGGAAAATCTACGTTCTTGCGTTGCCTCAATCGCATGAACGATACCATTCCCGGTACAAAAGTGGATGGGAAGATCCTGCTCCATGGACAGGATATCTACGACCCATCCATGGATGTAGTCAATCTCCGTCAGCGGGTGGGCATGGTTTTTCAAAAGCCGAACCCGTTCCCACAGTCTATTTTTGATAATGTGGCGTTCGGTTTGCGAGTGATGGGGCTGGACGTGAATCTGAACGAGGTCGTGGAAAAGTCCTTGCGAGCCGCAGCATTGTGGGACGAAGTGAAAGATGATCTTAAATCCGATGCGATGGGATTGTCGCTCGGGCAGCAGCAAAGATTGTGCATTGCCCGTGTCATTGCTGTGCAGCCAGAAGTGATATTGATGGATGAGTCCACCTCTGCGCTTGACCCGATCGCTACTCTACGCGTGGAAGAACTGATTGCGGACTTAAAGAAACAATACACCATTGTGATCGTAACGCATAACATGCAGCAAGCTGCGCGCGTCTCTGATTACACTGGTTTCTTTTGGCTGGGTGAGATGGTCGAATTTGCGCCCACCAACCAGATGTTCACTGTGCCAAAACAGGAATTAACCGAAGCATATATTACTGGAAGAATGGGATAGGGAGTTACGGAATCCGAAAATTCACTTTCGGGTCATCTAGGTTTCCTGGACTTCAGGAGTTCAGGACAATTAGAACAAAGCGAGTGGATGAGGTTCTCATCCACTCGCTTCTTAATTACTCAGTACGGATTACTTCTTCTGATTTTTCCAAAACTCATCATCGCTGGATTTGATCTCGCCAAATTCGCCGGTGGCGATGAAGATGGTGCGTTCACAAATATTGGTAACGCGGTCAGAAAAACGTTCGAGGTTGTGAGCCACCCAAAGCAGCCAGTTGGCGCGTTCGATGTTCTTGGGATCTTCAATGACGAAGACCATCAACTCCCGGTAGATCTGATTGTAAAGCGCGTCGACTTCATCATCTTCAACGGGCAGGGTTTGAGCGGTTGCTACATCTTCCTGCACGAAGGCGGTCAGGGCGCGATGAAGCATGTCTGCGCCTTTTTGTGCCATGCGCGGAACGTCGATCAATGGTTTGAGCAGGGTTTCTTCGCCCATGCGAATATTGATATTGGCGATGCCTTTGGCGTAATCACCCATGCGTTCGAGCTCGGAGATGATCTCCATGGTCGAGGCGAGCAGGCGCAGGTCGTGCGCCATGGGCTGCTGGGTGGCGATCAGGATCATCAGCTGGTTTTCGATGGCGAAACGCTTCTTGTTGATCTCTTTATCTTCGGCAATGATTTTCTCGGCAGCTTTGACGTCACGTTTCTTCAACGCTTCTACTGAGCCAATAATGGCATGTTCGACCATGCTGCCTAGTAAAAGCACTTCGTCTTTTACCTGCTGCATGTCGCTCTCAAAAGTTTTTTCGAATCATAAGTCCTCTTAGAGTTGATGGTGTTCATTTTACTACTGACAATTACATCTGACGATGGTCTGTTGGATTGATATTTTTTTTCGGTCAGCCAAAAGCGCAAACGCTGCTCGATCTGGTCACGCACGTGGCGGGTCAACTCGAGGCGCTGCTCTTCATCCGCTTTTGCCGGGTCATCGAAGGGGAAATGTTCATGCGTACCCATGTTCAAAAAAATGGCAGGACAATTTTCTTCGGCATCTGCGCAAACTGTGATGACATGCGCGAAGTGAGTCTTGCCAAGATATTCCGTAACGGATTTTGACCACTGCCCTGAAATATCGATGCCAATCTCACGCATCGCTTCCTGGACCTCGGGCAGGATGCTGCCCTTCGGCTCTGTACCTGCGCTGAAAACCTCGAAGTGCTCATCCGCCAGCGCGCGCAGAAGCCCTTCCGCGATCTGGCTGCGCGCTGAGTTGCCTGTGCAGAGAAAGAGGACTTTGGCTTTCATGTTATCCGAACCTTCCGGTTACGTAATCTTCAGTACGCTTGTCTTTGGGACGGGTGAAGATGGATTTCGTCTCGTCGAATTCGATCACACCGCCTGCGCGTTGGTCGTCGATCATCATCATGGCGGTATAGTCGCTGGCGCGTGCGGCTTGCTGCATGTTGTGGGTGACGATGAGGATGGTGTAGTTCTTTTTCAACTCTTGCATCAACTCTTCGATGCGTAGAGTGGAGATGGGGTCGAGTGCCGAGGCGGGTTCATCCATCAAAATAATTTCTGGTTGAATGGCGATGGTGCGGGCAATGCACAAACGCTGTTGTTGTCCGCCGGAAGGGCGTAGGCACTTTCCTGCAGTTTATCTTTTACTTCATCCCAAAGGGCGGCGCTGCGCAGAGACTGTTCAACGAGTTCATCCATTTTGCCTTTGAAGCCGTTGATGCGTGCGCCCCAGGCGATGTTCTCGTAAATGGATTTGGGGAATGGGTTTGGCTTTTGGAAGACCATACCGATCTTGCGGCGCACTTCCACAGGGTCGATGTTTTTGCTGTACAAGTTCTGTCCCTGCAAAGTAGTTCGCCGGTGGCATAACAACCCGGTACGAAATCATTCATGCGGTTGAAGGCACGCAGCAAGGTGGACTTGCCGCAGCCGGAAGGTCCAATAATGGCGGTGATTTTTTGTCTTTCGATCTTGAGGTTCACGCCTCTGACGGCGGTGAAGGTTCCATAATGTATGGAGAGATCGTTTGATTCAATGGCGTAGGTGGGTGAGTTTTGCATATTTACTTCCTTGAAATGACGATTGACGATCTTCTATCGTCTGACTTCTAGTATTTTCTCTGGTAGCGGTTGCGCAGCATAATTGCACTGGCGTTCAATGTGAGCAATAAAACCAACAGCATAATAATGGCGCTCGCAGCAATGGCATGAAATTCAGATTGGGCACGGGTTGTCCACTGGTAGATCTGAATGGGCAGGGCGGTGAATTTTGAGAAAGGACCATCTGGATCAATGCTGATGAAGGTGGAAGCGCCAACAACGATGAGTGGAGCAGTTTCACCGAGTGCCCGAGAGATGGCAAGGATGCTGCCTGTGAGGATGCCCGGGAGTGCATTCGGCAGAACGTGATGCCAGATCGTTTGCCAGCGCGTCGCACCGACACCGTATGCGGCTTGCCGAAGTGAGTCGGGGACAGCTTTGATGGCTTCCTGCGCGTTGATGATAATGAGCGGCAGGACGAGGATGCCCATCGTCAAGCCAGCGGAAAGCACGGTGCGTCCGTTCGAGTCGGTCACACCGAACATGCTGCCACTGGTGAAAGCCTCAAGTGTACGGACGAAGACCGCCAAACCTAACATGCCATACACGATACTGGGGACGCCTGCGAGGTTATTGATATTGGTTTGAATGATGTTGGTGAACCAGCCTTTGGGGGCGTACTCTTGTAAATAGATGGCTGCGCCTGTGCCGATGGGTAGAGCGAAGAGGATGGCAAGCCCGACCATCCATAACGAGCCAAGGATGGCGGTGCGGACACCGGCGAACTCCGCTTTAGAGGACATGGGCGTGACAAGGAATTGCGGTGTGAGCCATGAACGGAATTCGAGAATGGCGTCGGGATATTTTTCGGTAACTTCGGCGCGGATCGCGTCTCCACGCAGGAGTGAGTCGGTCATGCTCCAAGTGTTTTTGGTATCAATGCGTACAAGACGTTCGAGGAAGAGGTTGAGTAAGTCCGCTTGCGAACGTTCTTGCATGGGTTGTTCATTTTCCAGTTTGTTATATGCACCTGAAGAAAGATTTTCTTTTAGGATGACGAGTAGTTCGTCTTTCGTCAGTTCATTCACCGGCGTGGAAGTGAATTCCGCCGGATCATCTTTGTATTCATACGCGATGTAGCCAAAGGCTCCGTCCACGACGTTGTAGAGCAGGGCGGTGAGAGCGATGATGGCGATCAGTAAAGCCGAAAGGAAAAGAATCTGCCAAATAGTGGCGACCCGATACCGGCTGCGTAAAGAGGCGTTGAAATCTGCCCCTTCGGGGAAGTGGTCATGTCTCTGATTCATTCGTAGCGCTCCCTGAAACGATTGACGATGTATTGGCTGATGAGGTTCAGTACGAGGGTCACGAGGAAGAGCATCAACGCGATGGCGAAGAGGCTGGTGTAGTCGATGGAGTTGTACGAAAGGTCGCCGCCGCTGATGCGGGCGATGTGTCCAGTCATCGTTTCAGCGGCTTCGAGCGGATTAAAGGAGAAGTTAGGTCCGGCGCCGGATGCGACCGCGACGATCATCGTCTCACCAACAGCGCGGGAGATACCGAGGATGAGTGCGGCGCCAATGCCAGAGAGGGCGGCAGGCAGAACGACTTGCATACTGCTTTCAAATTTAGTGGCACCCATGGCATAGGCGCCTTCACGCAGAGAACGCGGCACGGCGCTGAGCGCATCTTCGCTCATGGAGGAGATCAGCGGCAGGATCATATGCCCATGACCAAGCCCGCCGAAAGCATGTTGTAGACTTGAATGTTGTCGCCGAAGATTTTTTGCAAAATGGGTGTGACGAACAACAAAGCAAAGTAACCATACACGACAGTCGGGATACCTGCCAGAATTTCAAAACAGGTTTGAGAATACCGCGTGCTTTTGGGGAGGCGTATTCGCTCAAATAGATGGCGGCTGCCAGCCCAAGCGGAAGTGAGATGGCAACATGGCGATCAGGCTTGTCATCAGGGTGGCAGAGATGAGTGCCCAGATTCCATATTGACCGATGCCCGGCTGCCATTTGGTCTTGCCGAAGAACTTGGCAAGGTCACATCGGGATTTGTGAAGAAAAGCAACACGGCTTCCTTGCCTAATTCGTATACGATGGCGACGGTGGCCAAAATAGATAAAATCCCCTGCAAAGAACAAAAGTATTCCTTGGATAATAGTTTCGCTAATTCGGATTTTCTTTTGAGGTCAAATTGCCGAAAACTTTGAGTTTCTGTGGCTTTTATATTCAGGACTTCTTCTTTCATACATTTTCTCTCTGTGCTATGGTGGGTTCGTTGCTACCCTTTTACAGCAGAAATGGGCTGGTCCCATTTTCAGAGACCAGCCCTTTTGTATTCAATTCAATTACTTGGTCGTCGCGGCTTCCCAGGCAGCCATGGAGGCTTCGAGGTCAGCGGCAGGAGCGGGGAAGTAACCTACATCGATGACGTTGTCATTGACATTGGAGAGGTAGAAGTAGATGAAAGCGGCAACTTGGGGCTTTTCCTGCATGATCGCAGCATCAGAGTAGATGAAGAGCGGGCGGGCAAGCGGGTAAGTGCCGTTGTCCACATCTTCCTGATTGGGCTCCACACCTTCGATGTTGAGGGCTTTCAAAGCGCCCTGGTTCTCGACGAAGTAAGCGTAACCGAAGTAACCAATAGCGTAGGGGCTGCCTTCAACACCCTGAACGAGGACGTTGTCATCTTCAGAGAACTGAGCGCCTTCGAGACCGAGGACAGCTTCTTCACCAAGTTTGGTGTCAGCCTTGCCTTCGGCATTGAGGGTCAAAGGAGCAACGACAGCTTCAACGAAGTAGTCGAATGTGCCGGAGTCAGCGCCGGGGGAGTAGATGAGGATGGCTTCAGCGGGGAAGGAGGCATCGACCTGATCCCAAGTCTTGAACTCTCCGGTGTAGATCTTGCCAAGCTGTTCCTTGGTGAGGTTGGTAACGAAATCATTGCTGGAGCTTACGACCACAGCGAGAGCATCGGTGCCCACGCGGAATTCAACGGGGGTGCGACCAATGGCGGCACAAGCTTCAACTTCGCTGTCCTTGATCTTGCGGGAAGCGTTGGAGATATCGGACTCTCCAGCGGTGCAGAAGCGTTCGAAACCAGCGCCAGAGCCGATGCTGTCAACGGTGACGTTGCCAGTAAAGCCTTCGTTCTGGAATTCTTCAGCCATGCGCTCGGAGAGCGGGAAGACGGTGGAGGAACCGGCGGTGACTACATCACCTTCAACGGCATCTGGGGCATACATTGCCATCGGGTCTTCCACAACAGCTTCAGTGGGAGCCTCGGTGGCGACTTCGGTTGCAACTTCAGTAGCGGGGGCTTCAGTTGCCGGGGCGCCACAGGCGGCGAGCACGAGGCTCAACGCAACCAAGACGAAAATGAACGTACGAAAAGTTTTGGACATTTCTCTTTTTCTCCTATATTTTTGACTACGCTCGGATGTTATCAATCTGCGCTTAAGGTCAATGGAAGGACAAGTTAACATCTTGTTAAGATCACCTGGTCAATGGTCCACCGTTCATTAATTTTGTTACAATCAAGATATGAACAAAACTCCCTTCTCACTGGCACCCGAATATCGTGACTATGTTTGGGGTGGAGCGAGACTCCGCCCGGAGGTCGTTCCCACCGCTGAGGCATGGATCATCTTTGCAGGCAACCGCATCACTTCCGGACCGTATGCCGGGCGTGCCCTCTCAGACCTTTCCCTTGAATTTGGCGTAGACCTGCTTGGCACAAAAGCCGTCGCGCAGACGGGCAATCGATTTCCCGTGTTGGTGAAGATATTGGATTGTGCCCAGTGGCTCTCATTACAAGTTCACCCGAATGATGAGCAGGCACAAAAGCTGGAAGGGGAAGGCTTGTTCGGCAAGACCGAAGCTTGGCATGTGCTTGAAGCCAAACTCAATGCTGAATTGGTGGCAGGCATTAAGCCGAATGTTTCTGCCGAGCAGTTGACAGCAGCCATTCAAAGCAAAAGCGAATCTATTTTGGAGTTGGTGGAAAAAGTAAAAGTGACGGCGGGGGACACTTTGTTCATGCATCCGGGCACCGTCCATGCACTGGGACCGGGCATGTTGATCTACGAAATTCAACAGACATCCGATATCACCTATCGCGTTTATGATTGGGGACGCCCCGAAACCGAAACGCGCAAATTGCATATTGATAAAGCCGTGGCAGTCTCCAACCCCAATGCCGCGTCGTTACCGGTCAAGCCGCCGCAGATGGAAGATGGCGAAGTCACCACGCTCACACAATGTCAGTATTTTCAGTTGGATGAAATTCGAGTGGAGAAGAAAACCGTCCGCTTGGAGACGAGGGGCGAATCCTTTCACGGGGTGACCGTGATCGAGGGGCAAGTCCAGGTATCGGCGGAGGGTGAGG
Organism: Candidatus Villigracilis vicinus; assembly: GCF_016702885.1. Taxonomy (NCBI): domain Bacteria; kingdom Bacillati; phylum Chloroflexota; class Anaerolineae; order Anaerolineales; family Candidatus Villigracilaceae; genus Candidatus Villigracilis; species Candidatus Villigracilis vicinus. Next base: position 46,016 of record NZ_JADJDD010000002.1, on the reverse strand, counting down.
CGTTCGTCCTCAATAAATTTGAGACGCTGTTGATCCCCGCATGTTGTGGTGCATATCAAATCACAGCCGTTACAGAAGAGTCGAGTTCTAAAAGCCAGTGTATAACCCCGAAGGGGTGTAATGATTATAGAACTAGGTTAATCCGAAGCAAAATCCCGAAGGGATGATATAGATACAAATCTATGCCACCCCTTTGGGGTTGGTTTTTAAGATCTGCGAAAGCTAGAATCATTTGACCCCTTCGGGGTCGTTTTTATTTCCATTCCCAGGTGCTGACATCTGAGAGGGCGCGATACGCGGTAAGGTCAAGTTGCAGTGGGCTGATGGAGATGTAGCCCTCTGCCAATGCGCCGACATCGGTGCCAGATTCGGGTACACCAGTGGGGGCGTCGCCGCCGATCCAATAATATGGGCGGTTGCGCGGGTCAATCCGTTCGTCAAGACGGCTGTGATATACGCGCAGCCCCTGACGGGTGACTCGGAAACCTTTGATCTCTTCTTTACCTAAAGCAGGAATATTGACGTTGAGCAGGGTGTCTTGAGGTAACCCATGCGATAGCACATTTTCTGCGGCAATGCGGGCGGCATATGCCGAGGCGGAAAAATCCAGCGGGCCGATGTGAGCTTCTGAGACTTCAAGCGAGACAGCCACACCAGGAATACCGGTGATAACGGCTTCCATGGCAGCAGTGACAGTACCAGAGTAGGTTACGTCGTGACCGAGGTTCGCGCCTACGTTAATGCCAGAGACGACCAGGTCAAATTTTTCTTTGAAGTAGCCGAGCAATGCAAGCGAGACACAGTCACTGGGGGCGCCATCACTGGCGAAGGCTTGAGAGCCATCTTCAAGACGGAATTCACGCACACGCAGGGCGCGGTCTAAGGTTTTAACGTGACCGCCGCCTGACCAGTTTCGATCGGGGGCGAGGATGGTCACATCGCCGAGGTTTCGCATTTCTTTCGAGAGGGCGAGCAAGCCGGGGGCGAGCACGCCATCGTCGTTGGTAACTAGGATTCGTTTGGTCATAATGTATGCTTCCTTCGAAATGTTGTTTTCATAATTGTATATGGAAAAGATAATACTGCGATCGGCGCAAAGAGGGCGAATAGCGCGAAAAAACGCGTCATCCGCCTAATTTACGCCATTGTACCTGCAGGGTAAACTCGCGTTAAGGCTCTTTGGTTTGAAGGTTATACGCGTACTGTCGTCAGGCGGGCAAAGGTGCTTTCAATATATCTGAAACCCCAACTACTGACCACGCGAATTGCGCTCCATTCGTTCAGCTTGCGAACGCGCGTGGTTCGTTCGTGTAAGGCTTGAAGCAGATCAGCGGCGGTGCTTCCGGGGAATTCTGTAGCGCCAAACCCGATCGTGTCGATGACGTGCGCATCGCTGTTGCCGGTGTGCGCAATGTTCAATCCTTTGGCAAAGATGTTAGTCGCATGATTACTAATACGGTCAATGGCGGTGCCGTTATAGGTTTCGATTCCGAGCAGGGTTCGGGCTGCCAGGGGATGTTTCAATGCTTTCAAGATGGACGCAGGGGTTAGGCTTTTCATGCCCATTCCGCCTGCCATGGGGTGTGCGGCAATGGCAACCCCGCCTTGATCCTGTATACGCAGCAGGGTTTCGATGAGCGAAAGACCGGGCTTGATTTTTTCGTGAATGAAGAGCGCGAGCAAATCGCCTTCTGCGGTGGTGATCTCACTTCCGGGGATAACTTCCACGCCGTAGTGTGAGGCGAGCTTGACCGCTTCCAGCGCGCCTGCGATCTCATCGTGGTCGGTGATGGCGATGACGTTCAAGCCGATCTCATGTGCGCGGCGCAAAACAGCAGGAACGGTGGCGGTGCCATCGTAGCTGTAGATCGTGTGTAAGTGTAAATCTGCAAGTCCCATTGAATTCTCCAATTTATATCCAGTTAGACCGCGTTAGGCGCGGAAAGTTTCATGAAAAGAATGATGGGTGACAATCCCGCTGGGATGGGTTTGCCCAGATGCCAGTAATTTTCGTGACTGTCACCGCATTCATGCTGATAGTGTATCTGGAGGCTGTTAAGGGAGTTTGAAATATTTGTGCAGATTTTGTTAACGATTCCACCCGCCGGGTGAGGGCGGGTGGCAAAGGAAGGAGGAGAAGAAGTTATGAAAAAGAACTACGCGCGGCTTTGGTTCTGCAAAAACTCGCGGCGTTTGCGAGAGGCGTCTATGGTGAAGACGGTCAGCAGGGATATAAATAAAAACAAAGCGAAGATCGTTTCCATGCTTGTATATTACAACGAACACATTGTGATGGACTTAAGAACCAGTTAACAACTGGTAAACGGTTATGAAAGGTTTTACGAACCTTCTGGTAAAGTCTGTTGGCGGCGTGCTTTTCCGAAAGCTTGGTTGAGATTCACTTCAGGGGTATGTAACATGCGTTGGCAGAGATGTGCGATCTGTGCCGCTGAAGTGCCGCTATTTTGGATGGGCATTAACCGTTTCAATTCGGCTACATTCAATCTGGTATGCACTTCTTTGCCCAATGCTACTGCCACAAAGGTGGAGGTGGATTGCTGGGTGATGACCACTGCCGAATTTGCCATCATGTGAGATACATTCCCATGTGTGAAAACAGTTGCATCAGGCGCTTCTTTGGCAATCTCGCGTATTGCCCTGGGGGCGTTTTCCAATGGATGCAGTTTGAAGATCAATTTTTTATCAGCGGCGATCTCGACACAGCGTTTAATGAAGGCAGAACGATTATCTGGGCGGAAAGTTTCACGCAAGGGGGAGGTGGCAACCAACACATGCCCATGCATCGGGAATTCATTATTCTTGAAGTCAGCCATATTATCGAAATTGGGAATACCTGTTACGGCGATCTTTTCAGGTTTCACACCCTTGCGAATGAAATGCTCGGCATATCCCTCTGATGCAACGCAGAACAGATCATACGCGTTGGATAAGCCATTGGCAGCCGTATTTGCGAAATATCGTGGAAGCCCCAGCCAGCGGACAAACTGATACACCACACCTTCAGGCTCTGTGATCCCTTCTTGAACCAGAATGATGCGTTTATTGCGAATATTTTTTGGGATGATCAGATCACTGCAAGTAAAGACCAGATCGTACTCGTGTTTATCGCCTCTCATATCTACCTTGAGTTTTTTTTGCTGAAGATAAGCATCTGTTTCCCGCCGGTGCCTTCCACCCAGGACAGTGAAATCTAACAGTCCCAATCGCGCAAACATATCTTCAATTCCATCGGCATAGTAGGGAGTGAAATAGCAATCATATACATCCATCAAATGCTGTGCAATCTGGTGCATTTGTGTAGTTTGATTGAGTGATCCACAGATAAATAATATTTTTTTCATATTTAGTTGCTCCAGTGATAGAGCGAGTGTAGCAAAAAGCAATTAAGAGGCTGAAAACGAGAAGTTAAGGTGCGCTTAATACCCCTGTTTCTTTACTTGTTGTTAACAGCCAGAGCATGAGTGCCTTGTGAACTCACTGTATAATTAAGTATAGGTACCTCATGCAAACTCTTGCCGCAATTGATGTCGGCTCAAATGCCATGCGTTTGGTTGTTGGGCGTTTGAGTTATGAAGACAAATTGGAAACGGTCGAAAACCTGCGCCTGCCTGTTCGTTTGGGGCAGGATGCTTTTTCTTTAAAACAAATACAGGAGGGTACAGCGCAGCTTGCTCTCGATGCCTTTATTCGTTTTCGAAAAGTGGCGGATGATTACGGCGTGGAACGCATTCGTGCGGTGGCAACCAGTGCCATGCGCGAGGCGGGCAACAGCGACATCCTGTGCAATCGTATTGCGCGCGCAACCGGTATTAAAGTAGAGATCATTAGTGGGGAAGAGGAGGCGCGTTTAATCCATCTGGCGGTCTCCAGTGTGGTTCCACTCAAAAATAAACACACTATGCTGGTCGATATTGGTGGAGGCAGCGTCGAAGTGACCCTTTCACAGGGAAACAATATCCTTTCCACTGAAAGTTACAACATGGGCACGGTGCGTCTTTTGGCAAAGTTAAGCCAGAAGCCAGCCAAACTTCCATTTGATGAATTGGTGCGCGAATATGCCGAAGCTGCCCGGCGGCGCATTGAACGCGAGATCAAACACAAAAAAATAGATGTGTGTATCGGTACCGGCGGAAACATCGAAGAAATGGGGGCTCTGCGTAAAAAACTTTTTAAACGCGAAAGTGATTCAGCCATTACGTTTGAAGAGTTGGAAAAACTTTCCAAGATATTGAGCAAGATGCCGGTTGAGGAGCGGATGCGAAAGCTTAAACTCAAGCCCGACCGCGCCGATGTCATCCTGCCTGCGATCATCGTACTGAAAACGATCGCCAAAGAAGCTCGTGTCAATGAGATCAAGATCCCGGGTGTGGGCTTGAAAGATGGTTTGCTGCTTGATCTTGCCCAAAGCTTGAGCAAGGCTCCGCGCACTTCGCGAAACGAACAGGTATGGATGTCTGCGATGCGGCTTGGAGAAAAGTATCAATTCGATGGTGAGCATGCGATTCTGATTGCCTTCCTTGCCGGAAAATTATTCGACCAGACTCTCTCCCTGCACAACCTTGAAGCAGAGGATAAGCTGCTATTGGAAGTTGCCGCGTTATTGCATGATATCGGTCACTTCATTAATACGGTTGATCATAACCAGCATACCTACTACATTCTAAAAGCCAATCTCTTGATCGGTCTGACAAACCGTGAACAAAACATTGTTGCCAATGTTGCGCGTTACCATCGCAAATCCATGCCGACCGTGCAGGACGAAAACTTCCGCTCCTTGTCAACGAAAGACCGTTCCATGGTCATCAAACTTTCTGTCCTGCTGCGCCTTGCCGATGCCATGGACGTCAGCCATACGCGCCGTGTAAAAAGCGTGACCCTTCGGCAGGTCAAAAACAAATGGCTATTAAAAATAGAAGGCGGAAGCGGCTCGAGCCTTGAAACCTGGGCGCTTGAAAAACGCTGCTCTTTGTTTCAAGAAGTGTTCGGCATGAAACTGGAAATTGAGGAATGACCATGAACGCCAAAATCGTTTTAGTAGACTCACTTGATACGCGCTGGAAAAGATTTCATTTGGAATTAAAGAATTGCCGCAAGAACTTTTCAGAAGAGGCAGTTCATGACCTGCGTGTGGCAACGCGACGCTTGTTGGCGCTCTTCGACCTGCTGCGCTCTATTATTCCTCATAAACGCATCCAAAAGATTCGCCGCGAACTCAAAGACCATCTCGACGATCTGGATGAACTGCGCGATATTCAGGTTCTACTGGCAGATGTATCTGAATTCATTAATGATGTCCCTGAGTTGGCAGCGGCTCAAGAACGCTGGCTGCATGAAGAGAAAAGACTTATGCGCTCCACGCGTAAACACGTGAAAGCGCACGATATAAAAAACCTTTCGAAGCGTATCGAGAAAACTCGTGAAATGATTCAAAACCTGCCGGAGGAAAATCTCGTAGAACAGAGCCTTGCTGCGGTGGATGAAGCCTACGCGCGCGTTCTGCAGCCTTACAACTTTTTGGATTCAGAGAATATCCCTGGCATTCATAAACTTCGTATTGCATTTAAAAAATTCCGCTATTCCATCGAGATCATCCACCCCTTATTAGTTGAATTCCCGAAAACAAACTTTGAGAGGTTGCACGACTATCAATCACGAATGGGTGATATTCAAGATATGGAAGTTGCCCGCCAGAAATTGACCGAACTAGACCCCGCCTCACAACCCGGATTTACAGCGGCTTCCAATCATTATGATTCGCGCCTTCGCGCGGCCGTCTTAAACTTTTTTGAAGATAAAGGAGAAGCGCTGATCTTCTGGCGTCTTTCCCCTGATCAATCCTTTCCTTGGGAGAATAAATCATGAACCTATACCTTATCCGCCATGCCATTGCCGAAGAAGAGTCGTCTTCGGGTGAAGACAGTCAGCGCGCGCTGACAGATAAAGGCGCGAAGAAGATGCGTCAGGTTGCCAAAGGGTTAAAGATACTCGGAATTGAATTCGACTTCATCCTTTCCAGCCCTTACCTTCGCGCCTATCAAACTGCTGAAATCCTTGGCGACGTTTTTAAGATGAAGAAGAAAGTTGTGCAAAGCGAGAATCTAACACCCATGGGCGATCCCGACCTGTTGCTCGCCGAGATCAATGAGAAATATTCAGTGAACAGCCTCGCCATCGTTGGGCATGAGCCATACCTTTCCACTCTGGTTAGCCTGTTGGTAGCTGGGGGTGCCCCCGTAGAAATGACCTTCAAAAAAGGCGGCATCTGCCATCTTTCAACCGACGATCTTCATCACACACATAAAGCCACACTTGAATGGCTGCTTACCCCGGGCGTCATGGTCGAAATTGCGGAAAGATAATAGAATACAATGACTTCCGACCAACCATCAGAGGTGACCGATCCAATGACGCTATCGTCAATGGACAATCACCCATTGACGACACCCGAGGCGCCACGTATGACCGAAATTGACCTAACATCTCCTTCTCTTTATATCAACCGTGAGCTCAGTCTGTTGGAATTCCAACGCCGCGTGCTGGAAGAAGCTCGCGACGAGGAAAACCCCCTGCTCGAGAGGTTGAAGTTTCTCGCCATCTTTGGCTCAAACATGGATGAGTTCTTCATGGTGCGCGTCTCGGGTATTCGCAAACAGGTGGAAGCCAACATTGCCAAGTTGTCGGAAGATGGACTGACCCCGCGCGAGGAACTGGCTGTTATTCGTAAAAATGCTCAAGACCTGATGCAGGATGCCCAGCAATGTTTTCACCGCAAACTTCAGCCCAAACTGGAAAAAGAAGGCATCCATATTCTCGATTACTCCAAATTGAGTAAATCTCAAAAGGAACGCGCCGACAAATACTTCAACGATGTCATCTACCCGGTGCTGACCCCGCTCGCACTGGACCCGGGACATCCCTTCCCGCATATTTCCAATCTCAGCCTGAACCTTGCCATTGTCATCCGTGATAAAAAAGGGAATGAGAAGTTCGCGCGTCTCAAAGTGCCGGATACCTTGCCGCGTCTTATTCCGATCAAACGCTCTTCGGGCAGTGTCCGTAAAGACGGTACGATCCCCTTCCATCATTATTTTGTATGGCTTGAGCAATTGATCGCTGTCAACCTCACCGGACTGTTCCCCGGTTTGGAAGTCGTCTCTGCTCATCCTTTCCGCATCGTACGTGATGCCGATATCGAGATCCAGGAACTCGAAGCCGATGACCTGCTTGAAAGCATGCAGCAAAGCATTCGAAAGCGCAAGTTCGGGTCTGTGGTGCAGGTAGCGATCTATCCCTCCATGCCCAACGAGATCCGTGACTTGTTGGTGGATAACCTTGAAGTTTCTCAGAACGATGTTTACATTATGAACCATCCGCTTGGGCTGGCGAACTTATGGCAGCTCTATGGCAGTGTTGAACGCTTTGAATTGAAATACCCGCCTTATATCCAACGTATCCCGAAGTCTCTGCGGAATATGGATACCACCGAGAACATGTTCGATATCATCCGTGCAGGGAATATTCTCCTGCATCATCCCTATGAGACATTTTCCCCGGTCATAGATTTCCTCACAGCCGCCGCCCGCGACCCGAACGTCCTCGCCATTAAACAGACGGTCTATCGCGTAGGCTCGAATGCGCCGGTGGTCGAAGCCCTGCTCGAAGCCGCCGAACGCGGCAAGCAGGTTGCCGTATTGATGGAGTTGAAAGCTCGCTTTGATGAAGAATCCAATATTGGTTGGGCGCGCGCATTGGAAGATGCAGGCGTGCATGTGGTCTATGGGTTGGTTGGACTGAAGACCCATTGCAAAGTCGCAATGGTCGTCCGCAAGGAAGGGGAGGGCATTCGCCGTTACCTGCACCTTGCTACCGGGAATTACAACGCAGTCACATCCCGTTTTTATGAAGACTTGGGCATGTTTACCTGTGACGAAGACATGGGTGCTGACGCCACCGACCTCTTTAACTATCTGACCGGTTATTCCACCAAAAAGAGTTACAAAAAATTGCTGGTTGCTCCGGTCAATCTGCGCGAACAGATCGAAAAGCTCATTCGCCGTGAGATCGAACATGCCAAAGCCGGGAATAAAGCCCGTATCATTTTCAAAATGAACTCATTGGTGGATATGGAAATGATCCAGTTGCTCTACCAAGCCTCACAGGCGGGTGTCAAAGTGGATCTGCTCGTGCGTGGCATGTGTTGTCTGCGCCCGGGCATAAAGGATGTGAGTGAGAATATCCGCGTTACCAGCATCGTCGGGCGGTATCTTGAACATAGCCGTGTTTATTATTTCCAGAATAACGGCAGCGATGAAGTCTATATGGGCAGCGCCGACCTGATGCCGCGCAACCTTAACCATCGTGTGGAGGTTGTTTTCCCTGTGGAGAATAAAGCACAGGTCAAGTTCCTGCGCGAGAAAATTCTCGAGAACTATCTCAAAGACAATACCCGTGCCCGCATCCTCGAGTCAGATGGGACATACAAACGCCCGAAACCTGCCAATGAGGAAAAAGGTTTCGACGTACAAGCCCACTTAATGGGTGAGTAGAAAAAATAATAACCTGTTGTTAACACTCATTCTTATTAACGTCCATATAATGAGTCATCTTTTACGCATAGGTGGCTCATTATATGGAATTAAACGTCAGCGAATTGGAAAGAGGGATTACCCTCATCAAACTGCAGGGCAGGCTCGATATTACCGGAGTCAACCAGATCGAAACGAAATTTGCAGCGTATTGTTCAGGGGAGAAACTATCAGTGATCGTTGATCTGTCTGGCGTGGAATATCTGGCTTCCATTGGAATTCGGCTGCTTGTGATAAATGCCAAATCATTGAAAACCCGCAATGGCAGAATGGTTCTCCTAAGCCCAACCACAGACGTTATGAGTGTTTTAGAGATCACAGATATACCAGCCATTATTCCGGTTTATGCACAGCTCGAATCTGCTGAAGCTGTTTTGTTGGGGCGCTGATTTTAAGCGGCGGGGACTTTAAAAAAGAACGCACTGCCGCGCCCTTCATCACTTTCCGCCCATATCTTGCCCCCGTGTGCTTCCACAATATGTTTTGAAATAGAGAGTCCCAATCCCGTGCCGGAACCGGTACGGGATGAATCGACTCGATAGAATCGTTCAAAGATGCGCGAAAGGCTTTCCGATGGTATGCCAATGCCTGTATCCTGCACTGCGCATCGTACCCCGCCGGGAACTGCCTCAGCACCCAGGGTGATCCTTCCCCCAGGCTTTGTGAATTTAACTGCATTATGGATCAGGTTAACCAGCACCTGTTCGAGTCTGCCCTTATCTGCACGGATGTCTGGCAACCCATCAGCACATAACACATCCAATTTTAAATTTGCGCGTTCCACTTGCGCCTTCATCCGGTCAGCTGAAGCATGGAGTAACTTTCGCGGTGAAATGGATTCAAAGTTCAACTGCACCTGCCCCGATTCGATGCGCGAAAGGTCGAGCAATTCCTGGGTCATCTGTGTCAGCGCATCGACTTCAGTGTGAATCCTATCCAGAAAACGTGGACCCGCTTCCGGGTCTGCAAGAGCGCCGCCTTGCAGGGTTTCGGTCAGTGCCTTTAAAGAAGCGAGCGGCGTCCGCAGTTCGTGCGACACATTTGAGATAAAGTCGCGTCGTACGGTTTCCAGTTTCCGCACTTGGGTCAGGTCTTGCACAAGGATCAAACTACCGCCTTCGTGCATATCAGGGATGACGATGATCTGCAGGTGTTGCCTGCGAGTGGGAATCTCCACCGCCTCGATCTGGATCTGACGGGTTTGTTGGCAGCGCTTCCATGCTTCGATCAGTTGATGGCTGCGCACCACCTGTGCCACGCTTTGGTGAGTGGGCTCATCGGTGCCAAAGAGCTTTCCGGCGGCGGGGTTTGCAAATTGCACACGCCCATCTGCATTAGCGATCAAAACACCATCGGTTAGTTGTTCAAGCACAGTGGCAAGGCGTTCATTTTCAGTCTGCAGCGCCTTGATCTCCATGTTGAATGCCAGGCGGCGCGATTCAATGACACCGATCAGGGCATCGATTTCATTTGAGTGTGGGGGAGGTGTTTGCGGGTCACGCATGAACTGCTCAACCTGACGCAGGCTGCGTTTTAGATCATAATATCGCCATGTGCACCAGGCTGCAACCAGCAGAAGAGTGACTGCGAAAACATAAGAGAGTTGATTCATGCTTATTTTTACTGTGCGAAGCCTTATGCCTTGTGCTTCGCTTTAACCTTCAAATCGATACCCGCCGCCACGCACTGTAACAATACGTTTCGGCTCGCTCGAGTTTTCCTCGATTTTTTGTCGCAGCCACCTTACATGAACATCCACGGTCCGGCTGTCGCCGATGTAATCCCAGCCCCAAACACGTTCGAGGATGAATTCTCTCGAGAGCATTTGTCTGCGGTGTTCGGCGAGGAAGAGCAGAAGCTCATACTCTTTGGGCTTTAGCTGGATGGGGGTTTCATTTAACGTCACTTCACGGCGAGTCAGGTTGATGGTCAGGTTGTCGAAGGTCAGGGCTTCATGCGGCGTTTCTTCGGCAGGTCTACCCATTTCCTCTCTTAAAAGTCGGGCACGCCTTAATTGTGCTTTGACGCGTGCGATCAGTTCACGCATTGAGAAGGGTTTTGTCATGTAATCGTCTGCGCCGACTTCCAAACCTACTACACGGTCGATCTCATCGTCGCGTGCCGTGAGCATCAGGATGGCAGTGGTCATTTCTTTGCGTAGTGTGCGGGCAACTTCAAAGCCGTCCATTTCTGGCAGCATGATATCCAGCACGATCAGATCCGGTTTTAGTTTGCGTGCAACAGTAAGCGCAGAACGTCCATCCCCCACGGTTTCAACGGTGTACCCCTCTTTTTTAAGATTATAAGCAAGTGTTTCTTGCAGAGCAATCTCATCTTCGACGATCAGTATTTTATCCGGCATGGCTGGCACTATACCATAGTGAAGGCATCCTTCTGTTAAGGCGATGTTAATGACTTCAGCGTGCTCTTGATGGTGGGTTGGGTGCGGTTATGTTTTCTTTCGCAGTGCGAGAGGGAGTGTGATGACCAATACGATCACGACACCCATCATCAGGATCCCGTCTGTTGAGCCCACTTTTGAATTATCTTCGGGTTGTGGTGTGGCGGTGCTTTGATGCAATGCTGCAGAATTCACCGCCTCGCTGTTTGCGGATACCGTTGGAAGATTGAAATTGGTCAAAACAAGGAGGATGGCCAGGGTGCCCAAAAGGAGGAGGGTGATTCCGAAAAGATGTTTTGCGCTCATTGTACATTCATTATAAATCGAATTGGTAGACTGAACATTCAGGGCATTTTGACCCGTCGGTGATATCTTTAACATCGTATAAGTGTTAAAGATATCAATCGCTTGAATTCAAAGATAAATTTGAGATAACTTGTACTTTTTTACACTTTCATTGTATAATCCGCCCATTATGCCTAGTTCGGCTAATGAATAACGCAGGTTTAGGCAAGCGCGAGGCGATTTTATAGAGTGGTGGATTCTTTTCTTTTAATGGTTTGCTGCGCGCTTTACGATTATTAAGAAGTACATAGGTATTTTGCATACGCCATCGTTTTATACGACGGCGTTACGCTTAGTCTATTTCAGGAGCATCCATGATCAAAAAGTTTTTCGACTGGCTGAAACAGCCTCTTGGTCTGATCGCGGTGGGAATTGTGTTCCTGGCAGTGTTTAGTGCGGCTGCATATGGGATCTACACGACCCAGCAGGCGCCCGAACAACCTGTTCCAGGTTTCCCACATAAGACCCATATTTCTTTTGGCATTCAATGTTTGTATTGCCATCCAGGAGCATCCAAGGGTCCCGCCGCCGGACTTCCCTCCCAAGCGAAATGCTGGGCTTGCCACAATCAGATCGTTAAGACCCGTGACAGTGCCCTGCTTGCCCCGCTTAAGGACGCAGTCTTGAGCGGGCAATCGCTCGAGTGGGTTCCCGTTGCCATCGTTCCGGACTTCGTCCAGTTTAACCACCGTGCGCATATTGCGGCTGGGCGTAACTGTGAGGAATGCCATGGCGATATGACACAGCAGCTCGTTGCCCAGAATCCTCAGGTAATGAACATGGGCTGGTGTTTAAATTGTCACGTTGAAGCTGCTGGTGAAGATCAGGCAAAACTGGTCAAACTTGCAGACTGTGGTACGTGTCACTATTAATCCGGGTGAAAGGACATCCACATATGAATGAACAATTTTCCCGGCGTGATTTTCTAAAACTGGCTGGTTTGGGAGCGGCGACTACAGCGATCCTCACAGGATGTGGTCCCGCTTCGCGTTATGTTAAGCGCGAGCCCTATCAGCAGATGCCTGAATACAACTCGGTCGGGCAGAGTACCTATTACGCCACTACATGCCGCGAATGCGCGGCAGGATGCGGTCTCGTGGTTCGCACCTATCAGGGTCGTGCACTGAAGACCGAAGGCAATGCCAATCATCCGCTGAACCTTGGTAAGACCTGCGCGCGCGGGCAAGCCACCCTGCAAGGGTTGTATAACCCCGATCGCGTACAAGCACCCTCCACCGGAGATTGGGACACCGCCATTCAAGCGGTTGCCGATGCTCTCAAAAATTACAAACCCAATGAAATCGCTTTCCTCATGGGTATGGCTCCTGATCATCTCTTTGACCTCGTGACCGACCTCGCCAAAGCGACCGGCATGAATGCTCCTGTCCGCTTCGGGGCGTTGAGCATGTTCGAAGCCCGCGCCACCTTGAGCAAGGCTGCCGAGAACCTCTTTGGTCAGGCAGGCTTGCCCTTCTTCGATGTTGGCGGCGCACAGACGGTCTTCTCCTTCGGTGCGAACTTCCTCGAAACTTGGCTCTCTCCAGTTTCCTATACCCGCGGTTTCGCTGGTTTACGCGAAGCCGAGACAAAACTTCGCGGTAAATTCGTTCAGTTCGAGCCGCGGATGTCTGCGACCGGTGCCAAATCTGATCATTGGGTTCCGCTTCGCCCCGGGACCGAAGGCTTGGTTGCCCTTGCCATCGGAAAACTCGCCGCTGAAATTCGCGGCGGCTCAACACCGCGTGCCTTCTCCGGTGTGAACCCGGCTGAGGTTGCTGAAACAGCTGGCGTTGAGTTGGCGGCGTTGGAACACCTCGCCGAAATGTTTGCCAATTCCAATGCGCTTGCCATCCCTGGCGGTGCCGCACTGGGTCAATCCAATGGTTTGGAAATTGCCGAAGCGGTTCTGGCGTTGAATGCCCTTTCGGATAATTTCGGCAAACCTGGCGGCGTTTACCTTTCGGCTTTCGCTCCGATGCAGACCGAATACAATCGCCCCGCCTCTGCTGAAGAAATGGGCGCCTTCATTGAAAAAATGAAGAGCGGCGCGTTCAAAGCTGTCTTTATCCACGGTGTGAATCCCGTCTTCGAATTGCCCGCTTCACTTGGCTTCAAAGAAGCTCTTGGAAGTGTCGAGCAGGTTGTCTCTTTTGCCACCTTCCCTGATGAGACTTCTGCCGAAGCGAAGTATGTCTTCCCCGATCACCACGGACTTGAGTCTTGGGGGTATCAGCGTGTAGCCACTGGTGTGGCATTACCTGTGCTCTCCGGCGCTCAACCTGTCGTTTCACCGTTCTACGATACTCGCGCAACCGCCGATGTTCTGATTGCTGCAGCTCAGTTGGCGGGCGGCAAGTTTGCCGAAGCTCTTCCTTACAAGGATGAAGTTGAATTCCTTCAGACAAAGGTTGGGGCTTTGTTGAGCGAAGCGAACGGCTCCTTCACTGCTCCCGATACCGCAACATTCATGGCGTACTTCCAGCAGTATGGCGGCTGGCTCAAGAATACTGATGCACTGGTTGCTCCAGATGGTTCTGGCGTTCTCAATAGCAACCTCAAAGCGACCGATGCTGAGTTTGCCGGTGAAGGTGAATTCTTCTTTGTTCCATTCGTTTCCCCAACCCTTGCAGAAGCTGGCGCGAACAAGCCTTGGTTACAGGAACTTCCCGACCCCACTACCACTGTCATGTGGAATACCTGGATCGAGATGAACCCCGAAACCGCACATGAGCTGGGTATCGTGAATGATGATGTGGTCAAGGTCATCAGCGAAGCCGGCGAAGTGCAAGCTTTTGTTTATTTATATCCGGCTATCCGCCCGGATACGATCGCCATGCCTTTTGGTCAGGGACATACTGCCTTTGGGCGCTATGCTGAAAAACGCGGCGTGAATCCCGCCGACCTGCTCGCTGGTCACTTTAATGGTGCCGGTGATCTTGCATTTGCTGGTATGAAAGTCAAAGTAGAAAAGGTCTCCAGTGCCGTGAGTGGTGTTGGTCTTTCCCGCATGGAAAGCCGCATCGGCGTTTACGGTGAGGCGCTGGGTGAGGAGCATTAATCATGATTAGACCCGAAGAAATCAAAATGAGCACCGAAGAGACCGGCAAGTGGGGTATGGTCATTAATCAGGATATCTGCACGGGTTGCCAGGCTTGTGTAGCCGCCTGTGCGATGGAAAACAATATCTCCTTTGTCGGCGAAGAAGACTCTGGTTATGGTCGCTCCATGCACTGGATCCGCATCGAACGTTTCTGGGAGGGTGAATATCCAGAGATCAAGATGACCTCCCAGCAGCCCATGTTATGCCAGCAGTGTGGTCATGCCACCTGCGAACCGGTCTGCCCGGCGTTCGCCACCGTCCATTCACAGGCGGAACAGTTGAACCTGCAGGTGTACAACCGCTGTGTGGGTACGCGTTATTGCGCGAACAACTGTCCGTACCAGGTGCGTGCCTTCAACTGGCGTGATTACCAACGTCCCGAACCTTTGAACAACCAACTCAACCCGGATGTGACAGTTCGCCGCATGGGTGTGATGGAGAAATGCACCTTCTGTATCCAGCGTATTCACAAGGCGCAAGATACAGCCAAAGCCGAAGGACGCGAAGTAGCGGATGGTGAATTTACCACCGCTTGCGCTCAGGCTTGCCCTGCCAACGCGATCGTTTTCGGACGCGTTGACAATCCCGAGTCGCTGGTTTCACAACTGGCACACAAGAGTCATGGCGTCAAACATCTTGAAGAACTTGGCACGCTTCCCAACGTGACCTACTTCAAGGGAGGGTAAACATGTCAGACAATAAACATCACGCGGAGCACTCTCACGAAGAGCATCTCCGCGAAAAGCACCTCATGTTAGACCCGCTTCCCCGCGGTCGAATGAACGAAATGGTCATGGAATCCATGATGGAACCCCCCACATGGAAATTCTGGGTGATCTTTGGTTTCCTAGCTTTCGTTGTAGTCTACTTTCTGTTCTATAAATGGGGTGTCCTGATCGCAAAAGGTCAGGGTGAAGCCGGTGTGATGCGCCCTGATTATTGGGGTATCTTCCTCGTCAACACCGTGTTCTGGATCGGTATCAGTCATGCCGGTACATTCATCTCCGCGATCTTGCGTGTGTTTAGGGCAGAATTCCGCCGTCCGTTCACCCGCGCCGCAGAATTGATGACTACCTTTGGTTTGGTGCAGGCTGGTTTCAGTATCTTCATGCACATGGGTCGTGTGTGGATCTTCTACTGGCTCATGCCGTACCCCAACCAGCGCTTATTGTGGCCCAACCTGCATTCACCACTTACCTGGGATTTGCTCGCGATCACAACTTATCTGCTGTCTTCCACCATGTACCTCTTCCTGCCGCTCATCCCTGATGTAGCAATGGCACGCGACCGCTCCACTGGCTGGCGCAAGAATTTCTATAAGATCCTTGCTCTTGGTTTCCGTGGTACAGAAGGAGAATGGACCCACCTGCGCAATGCGATGAACATTTTCGCCTTTGCGATCATCCCGGTCATGTTCTCCGTTCACACCATCGTGTCTTGGGACTTTGCCGCTGCCACCCGCCCCGGCTGGTCTTCCACCATCTTCGGTCCGTACTTCATTGTGGGTGCTTTGCACTCCGGTATGGGCGCGGCTGCGGTCGTACTGGCGGTGATCCGCGGTACCATGAAGCACATGAAATACTTTGTGCGCGGCGAGCACTTCGATGCCATTGGCAAACTTATGCTCATCATTTCCATGGCATGGGCGTACTTCTTCTTCAACGATTACATGGTGCAGTGGTATGGCGGCGACAAGTGGACCCAGCAGTTGCTGCATTTCCATGAAGCTGGTCCCCTTGGTTGGATGTGGTTTGGCATGCTGTTCTGTAACATTGTTGTTCCCTGGGCGATCTTGTGGAACCCCAAATGGCGCGCCACCCCCTGGGCGATCACTGTTGTGGGCTTGATCATCAATGTAGGTATGTGGTTTGAACGCTATATTATCGTTCCGGTCTCTGTTACCATCAACCGCATGCCCTTCACTTGGCGTATGTACACACCAGGCATCGAAGTCCCCATGGGCATTGGTACAGTTGCCTTCTTCATCCTGCTTTATATGGCGGCATCCAAACTGATCCCGCTCATCCCGGTTTGGGAAGTGCAGGAAGGTCAGATGGCGCACGAACTCAAGAAATTTGGACGCGAGACCGTTGTTTCGGTCAGCGAACTTGAATAGGAGGATGCGATGACTGAAGAATCTAAAGTTGTCGATCTACTCGCGGTCTTCTCGGACCTCGCTCCTGCTGCGGATGCTGTGGAACAACTCCGCGCCATGGGCGTTCACGATGACTGCATGAACGTGATTTCTGGCGTCCCGGTTACCGAAGCGATGCTTGGGCGTCCGCGTCAGTGGACGAACGTGCCGCGCATTGCCATGGGCGGCGCACTCTTGGGGTTTGCAGCGGGCTTTTTCCTTGCCTACATTTCCCCGTACCTGTATCCTTACCCGATCCAAGTGAGTACTCAGGCGTTTGTTCCGGGTCCTCCCACTGTGGTCGTGTTATTTGAATTGACCATGCTTGGCATGCTACTCTCCACTTTCCTCGGCGTATTCCTTGACAGTTTCTTCCCTAATTACCGCCCGATGAAATATGTACCTGAGATCAGCGACGGCAAGATCGCGATTTTTGTCGAGTGCCCGCATGTGGAAGAAAAGAAGATCACGGACGCCTTGAAAAAACTTGGCGCTGAATCCGTGAAGCCTGCGGAGGCGCAACACTTATGAGACTCTTCAAACAACTCCTTGTTGTATTTGCTGTTCTTGCCGTCCTTGTTGCTGGTCTAATGATCTTTGCCTTTGACGTTATCAAAGTTGACTGGGTTGTATTTATGGAAATCCAGGAATCCTTTGACGACCAGGAAAAACCGCTTGCAGTTCCTGCACAGTCTGTCCCAGTGGATGGTGTTGCCTACCTGCCTGGTATGGGTGAACCTGTGAACCCTGTGGAGGCTGATGAGGCATCCATTGCGCGTGGCGCTCAGTTGTATCAAATCCACTGTCTGATGTGCCACGGCGATACAGCGCAAGGGAATGGTACCGTGGCGGCGTTTCTCGTCAAAAAGAAGCCTGCCGACCTGACCAGCGAAGTTGTGCAAGCCAAATCGGATGGCAGCATGTTCCTGACCATTTCCTACGGCATTTGGAATCCCAACAACACGCTGTTTCCAGAAGTGCAGTTCTCTGGTCAAATGCCGCCGCTGAATGAAAACTTGACCATTCGTGAACGCTGGGATGTTGTCAATTATCTTCGCACCCTCAAAGCGGCGGAGTAGGGAGGGACAAAATGAAAGATGATGTAAAAAAATATATTTTCGGCGCGGTGGCAGTTTTCCTTGTCGGCGTGTTCATTTGGGTGGGGATCGTTTTTGTAAATGCTTGTGGTTTGTCGTTTTCCTGTAAACGTGGAGAACTCGCCGTGGCACGTACACCGATCCCAACCATGATCCCTGCCACTTTGCCTGCCATGGAGATCGCATCCAGCGCATCGGTTGACCCAGATAAGTGTCATGTCGCTGGGGTGGAGCTGGTGGGTGCATGGGTTGAAGCTGGTTCATCCAAGACCGAAGTTTTTGAGTTCACGGACGCGAATGGTGTTTCCTGCGAAGCTACATTTGCGGATGTTTCGCCTCTTTTCACTCAAGCCAACCTTTGGTATTCGGGCTCGCTCTCCTGTGTCTCTTGTCACTCTGTGACACTGGCTGTTTCCCCTGCACAACTGGACCTGAGCAGCTATGATGGTATCATCGCCGGATCACGCCGTGCAGATGACGCTCCCAAGGGGACGGACATCCTTGGCGGTGGAAAGTGGACATCGTCCCTGTTGTATCAGTTCCTTGCTGAAACCAAGGCTGATGTCCCAGGTCATGATGAGGCGCTTTCTTCCGGACTGATGGTGTATGCAGGAACTCCGCTTCCCGCTGCGAAAGCAACACCGAAGCCTTAGTCGAAAGATTTTCAAAAAGACCCGGTCTCACGATCGGGTCTTTTTTGTTGCATATTTCCAGAACCATATGAGCAAGTATCCAAAAAATGCGCCTGTGATGTTGGCAAGAATATCCAGCCAGGTATCGAACCCGCTGCTATCGAATTGGTATCCGGCAACATATTTGGAAACGAATTCGTAAAGCTCAGAGAAAACGCTGAAAAAGGAGGAAAAGAAAGCAATCAGGAAAAGATTTGCGACCAGGTACCCTGCTTTGCTGTTCTGTGTGCTTCGAAGGCTGATCACTCCATCTCCGTATTGGAGATTGAAGTTTAAGACAAAGTATTCATACACCAGGGCGATGGCGATTCCACCGCCTAGAAAATGCAGGATCTTGTCATTGAAAACCCAGTATGGTATCAGCCTGAAGGAGAAAACTACAAATGCTGCTCCAATCAGATGTGAATATGTGCGGCGTTGATAACCCCATGTTAATGGCGGTAGAATGAGATTTAGTTGCTGATTTTTATGAAAGAGAAGCAGAGTAAGCGGGGGCAGGGTGAGTGCATACACCATGAACAACACCCAGGCAATGTTGTAGATCGGATCGTACCAGGAAATGTTCTTGATGAGATATTCAAGGGGATTGAACACAGGATACCTCTATGGTAATTAATAAAAAAACGCCCCTGGAAAAGGGGGCGTTACTCTTCTGGCGGAGAGGGCGGGATTCGAACCCGCGAACCTTTGTGGGTTACACGCTTTCCAAGCGTGCGCGCTAAGCCAGACTACGCGACCTCTCCAAATCAAAAGCGACCGACATTATACCATGTGTTTCCGGATAGGCAAGTTTCTACGGTTTCCAGACGGAGAGGACCTCATCCACGTAAAAGAAGGAATAGGATGATACTTCTGCGTCAAAGACCAATTCACCGCAAACCTGCATCAGCGACCCCGGTTGGGGCAGCATCTCAGTTTCAATGATCACAAAAGATTGTTGATTGGTTTGAAGGTCGATCGTGTAGAAAAGAGTATTCGATGGTCTAATGGATTCCATGATTATGGTGAGGCTGATCTCAGGGAGGCTGTGCGCATTGCGGCGGAAGCCGCTGATGTGAAAGTCTGGCATCCAGTCTAGGAATACTTCGTTTTCCCGGTGGATATTGATCGAGGTGCCTTTGTCGAAGCTTGCAAAGAAGGTATCTGTATTGGGCGGGCAGACAGTTTCGGGCGGGGTGGGAAGCGCGCCTGTCGTTTTTGTGTAGATCGGAGCGGTGAGGAGGAGAACGACAAGAGATGCCGAAATCGTAGTGAGGGGAAAATTTCCCGGCGTTGATTTAAGGTGAGGTTTGAGGAAATTGACTGGCATTTTTTCTTGCAGGAAGGACAATCCCATTCCGGGCAGCAGTATGAAGAAGGGAATCGTTGCTGCATAGAGGCGTACGCGATAAGCATCTGTAGGCGGCACAAAGGGGACAGATGCCAGTACTCCCAGCGCACCCAACACGGCCAGACTGGCGGTTGCATCCCGGAAGTTTCTGAACCATTTAAATATGCCTAGCGCGCTGAGGATATACATTCCCCAGCGGGCTATTTCGTTGACGAGATAATTTTCCCCTGCTACAAAAGCGTATGCGTTGTACCAGGTGCTTGAAAAGAACATTTTCCAGTAGAAGAGTGCGCCAGAGATAATGAGAGAGGGGTTATTGCGAATCAGTTCAAAGGCAAGTCTATATATCTCAGCTGAATCTTTTGCGTTTGGCTGCGCCTCAAAGACATATCTCCAGGATCGTCCGCCTGCTGCCAAACCGTAGAATGCCCATGAAAAATTTTCAAACGCAACGCCGCTTGGACCAGCGACAAAGTCGATCATTTTGTTGTTGGCGTAAAAAACGAAAAGAATGATCGCGGACCCCCATAGGAAGAATTTATAGGAGAATTTTCCCTGTCCTCTGAAAATCCATCCGCCCCATAAAAGCAGGGCAGGCAGGACGAACATGGCACCTGGGCGGATGTTCAGCGCCAGGGCGATCACACCGACCCCGAACAAGGTGAGCCATTCTTTTTGATCGGCGATCCCTTTCCAGATCAAGGCGATGCCAAGCAGGCTAACCGACACGCCCAGCGATTCAGACATGGTTGTGCCGCTGTGATGGCGGTAATACAAAAAGGTGAGTATCAGGAAAAAGACTGCAAGCTCTGTGCCGTGGGTCTTCTGGATTTCACGGCTAGCCAGATAGCTGGCAAAACCGGCAATGGCGGTAAATATGCCCACAGTGACCATTAAGTTCCTGCCTGTGAGGCGGAGAAAGAAAGAAAGCAGCCCCGCAAAGAATGGACGCATGGCTGTGAAGTTTGATACATCTACACCGTATTGCAAGCGGGTCGCATCGGTATAGTACCCGACTGCATCCGTTAGAGGGATCAATCCATTTAGTACAACAGATTGGGTGTTCCCGGAAGCCCATAAACCCGCCAGCCCCAAGGCAAACAATGCCATTGTTGCCGTCAGTGCGAACAACTCACCATAGCGCCCAGGAATACGGAAAGCAGCGTACATGACCAGCCCTGCCAATGGAATAACCATGCCAAAACCCAGCCGCAATGCCATACTGACCGGACGCAATAGAAACGGAGAGCGGTTGACGAGAATTAAAATGAAAACGAGTATGGAAACGCCCAGACAAAGAGTTTGCCAGATACGCGGGGGGATCTTTTCTATATAAGTACTGCTGTTTAGTTTATTTGACATAACCCGGTTATTATAAATGATTTGGTTTTGTGGGCTTATTCATCCCATTCAGGAAGGTGTCTTTTAAATGGGGGAGTGCTTAAATTTATAAAAATCCCGTACCTTTACAAATCAAAGGTGCGGGATTTTTTATTAGACATTTTCTAACATGTAGAGCAGTTTTTCACCCCACCATTTGTCAGGGATCTTAGGCTGCAAGCCTGCCTATATGCAAGAGATCTATTACAAAATTTTTCCGGCTTTTGTCAGGGCATCTTTCAACTCGGTTCTTACATTAAAAATTCCAAAGACCTTGATCGACTCTACTACTTCCAAAGCGAGGGAAACAGGCACATCATCTGGGATTCGGTATACCCCAAGCACATCTACCTTGATCTTCTCACTTTTAGATTTGTAACGCTCAAAATCCTTGATGCTGTGGAAAAAAGCACCCACCCCGAATGAGTGGCGGGTTATAGCCTGTTGAACTTCAACTACGTGCTTATCCAGCTGCGAACGGATCGCAGAACGGATGAAATCTGTGCGGTTCGAGTAATGCCCCTGCTCTACAAGCAGGTCGACCTTCCCAAGGTCAATCGCCCCTAAATTAATAGTGATTTTTTCAGTGTCAGTCATAATACTCTCCTTTTACCATCTGTATGGATGGTTATTGGATTATTTTAGTTGTTTTTGAATTTGTAAGATTAACTCTCTTCGCCCCAAGAGAAAACACCTGCAAATAAAATTGCAGGTGTTTCGAAACAATTAAAGAATGTAGTTTATTTAGGTCCTATGTAATCGCAGGAGCATGAACTGTCGTTCCATACGTATGAAGAATTACAAGACTTGACTACACAGCCTGTTGAACTACCACCAGACGGAGCAAGCGGATCATTTATGATGGGGGAGAACGTTGTGCATAACCCAGGTTCTTTCCCAGTAGGTTGGAACCCAACTGCCATACGGCAGGAGTTATCGATCTCAGCGACTTCCTTAATAGGGTAAAAAATATTCAACCCGGAATCTGCAGCGCCTGCCTGCTCGTGTGTGAATTTATCACTGATATCAAAGAAGGCGGGGTCAATAAGATTTGTACCAGCCCACATGTTGATAAGATATTTCTTCGGTGATTCTAAAACGGTTTGCTTGAGGGCGAATTCGATCGTGTTCGGGTCATTTGGAGAGATGCGTACCCAGGCAGAATCTGCATCATCACCTTGTCCCTGATCAAAGATGTTGGTTTCAAACCCGTCGCTTGTGAATTGGATGTTATCGCTCAACATAGGTTGTTCGCCACCCACATCCTGGTTGGCATCTTTATAAATTTGGACTCCGTCCACGGTCCATTCTGTTGAAGCGGGTTTGCTTGCGATAATCAGCCAATCACCTTTACCGTCGAGATTTACATCCAATTCGATGGCATATTTGACATTTTCTACACCATTCCCCTGAAGTTGATTAAGGGTAATGATGCCGTAGATCCAGATATCATCCTGGTAAACAAGGGTGTTCACGATATCGATCTCGGAATAATACACATCCATGGTATTTGCGTTGAACGGACGCTCGAATTTCTCAAATGAAAAACGATCGCCGCCGATATTGGTTTTGGTTTCGATGATTTTTGAGGAATTGAAGTCTGTAGCTTGTCCGCTTTGTTTTTCGGGCAACCCAACCGGAATATCGGTATGTTGAATGGCAGGAGGAGCTGCTTCTGTTGCTTCCAAAGCTTCTGCTGGGGCTTCTGTTGCTGCTGCAGGGTTTTCAACCGCTGCAATAGGGTTTGCACCTTCAGACGAGGTTTCGGGGGCGGCAGGGATGGGCGAATTGCACGCTGCCAAAAAGACGAACATTACGAGGAACAAAGAATATACTCTAAACTTACTGTGATCCATTTTTTTCTCCTGAATAAAATATATTTGGATTTTACAATTCTCCTTTCAGGAATGAATGGTACGGTAGTCCTTTTTTATGGTGAAGTAGTACTTAAGTATTCAAACAATTTCCGGTTCAATCGAACTGTAGTACTAATCTAATTTTCTTTTTCCATCACTATTCTGATCGGTTGTCTTATAATTTGCACATGTCATTTATCAATCCTCCTAAAAAAATTCCTTTCCTTTTACGTATAGGCATTTGGATTTCTGAGCAGGTCGTAAAGAAGCCCATGCTGCCGCCTCGAATTCTCTCCTGGTACCCCAAGGCTGCGATCGGTGCAGGTGTATTGGAAGCGCTGGTTGCGCATAAAGATGGACGTATGGATAAGCGTATGTTGAAGCTTATCCGTATGACGGCTTCACATGCGGTTGCCTGCCCCTTCTGCGTGGACATGAACTCACACGAATATCGTAGTTATGGCATCACTGATGTCGAAGCCGAAGCTTTACGTGGTGATATTGAAAATGTGGATACGTTTACCGAGCGAGAAAAACTGGCAATTGCCTATGCCCGTCTGATCTCTGCTACACCGCTAAAATTCCACTCTGATGTTGTCGAAAAAGTAAAAGCCGCCTTTACCGAACGCGAATTTGTGATCCTCGTCAGTACGGCGGCTCAGGTTAATTTTTGGGCAAGGCTCATTCAAGGACTTGGCATTCCGCCTGCCGGTTTTGGGGAATGAAACTTTTATTGAAGGATCGCTTTGATCTCTCTCAACATGGTTAATATCTGTTGTCGGGCTTGTTCATCGCCTACGCCTGCCATACCAATGGTGTCACCGCGCCCAAGTACAATGTGATAACCATCCAGACCGATCTCTCGTTGGGTAAAAGCCTCCCAATTCAGGAAAGTGCGTTTGGTATCCACAGACCAGTCATTCTTCCAATATAGTCCGCCGGAGCATATGGCAAACCCCACTTTATTGCTGCCGAAGATGGTGTCATCATAGAGCATGATGACGGTTTCATTTGCGGGGATATTAAAGCTGTTACGCATATTGGTCATGCGTCTCGCGTCTATTGTCTCGTCCATGTGCAGATTCTTTGTTCCCTCATACTTGGTACACACCTCGCGAATGGACCTTGGTTCACCTGTTTTAGGATTATTTTCTGATACTTTGATGGGTGCTCCGCAATTAGGACAATTGGGTTTATGCTCTAAAAATTCAGTGCTGCAGTATTTGCAAGTGAACATTGGATCGCCTCACATTAGGATGGTTTGATTTTACAATAAAAACTTCCCTAGTCTAATAATGACTGGGGAAGTTTTTATACTCTCTGGTGCAAAAAACACTGTATCCCTTACATGGAGATATTATTTGATCGGCTTGCAGCTGCAGCTGCCATCGTCCCAGAACGAGTCGGCGGGGCAAGAGGAGGGGATACAGAATATTCGAATGATGATGCCTGGTTTTCCGCTTCCGCCTGGTGAGCCCGGCTCAGACCCTGCCTGCTGTGATGCTGTGGGGCAAAGCCCGGGTTCCTGCCCTGTGGGTTGAAACCCAACCGCCATACGGCAGGAATTGTCGATCTCGGATACTGCCTTGATCGGGTAGAAATATTCAAGACCTTTATCAGCCGCACCGGCTTCTTCATGTGTGAAGTGGTCGTTTATATCGAATAAGGCGGGGTCAAGCAGATTCGTGCCTGCCCACATGTTGATGAGAAAAGCGCCCGGTTCACCAACGGCGGTTTTCTTGATCGAAAACTCAATGGTATTCTCGTTGTCTGCAGACAAGCGTACCCAGGCGGCATCGGTATCATCGCCTTCGCCGCTGTCAAATATCTTTTTCTCGAAACCATCTCCGGGCGCAATGACCTCATCCGTAAAGTAGGGCGACTCTCCGCCAACATCCCCATTTTCATCTTTGAATATTTGCACTCCGTCGACCGTCCAATCACTGGAAGTTGGTAAAGTGGCAAGAATGAGAAAATCTCCTTTTCCATTCAAGTCTATGTCCAACTCAATGCCATACCTTTTTTCGCTCAACTTGGTTGAAGCGACGTCATTTAGGACGATCAATCCATAGATCCAGGTATCGTCTTGCAAAACCATGGTGTGGACAATATCGATCTCTGGATAATACACGTCCATGCTCTGTGTGTTGAATGGACGTTCCAGCCTCCCATATGTGAAGCGATCACCTCCAATGAAATAGTCTGAACCGGGGATGATCGAAGAATCAAAATCCGCAGCCTGCCCACTTTCCAAACCGGGAAGACTGATGGGAATCGCTTCGTGATTAATGGATGCCTCGGTTGGGGGGATGACCGTGGAGATCTCTTGAGGGGTTGGTTCGGTTTCTATGGCGTCTTGAGAACCGGGCAATCCACATGCAAGTGTAAAAATGATCAGGGCAACAAATGACAGGTTTCTAAGAATTTTAGCGTTCATACTTCGCTCCTTTTGTAATGAATATCCTAATGAATTCAAAGAAGCGAGGCAATAGATAAACTCAGTACATTTGTACTTCCAGTACTTTTGGTAGCTGTAAAACGAATTTGTGGAGTTGGCTAAAAAGACCCCAAGGTCATTTTGACCTTGGGGTCTTTTTGCATTGTGAATTACAAAATTATTTGACTTCGATCAGCACCGCTCTGACAACTCTTCTGAAGAGATAAGATTCATTGAGCGGGTTGTACCCAGAGCAGGTGACAAGAGTGATATAGGATGCATCCTGCTTGGACTCGAAGGCGTAGCTGGTGGCATATGGACGGGAGAGCTTCGTCTCGCGCACTTCATAGATGTACTGCGCGCCTCCCAAGTGGACGATGATCTGGTCGCCATATTTGACCTGTTTCAACGCTGCGAAGGGTCCCGTCAACCCGTCTGCGTTGGTGACGTGGGCCGTGAGCACCGAGTTGCCATTCCAAGTGGGGAAGGCGGTGCCGTTGAGCCAGCCGGTGTCATTGCCGAGCCAACTTACATCCCAGGTCTTGTCGGCGTTTTGGGGTACACCCACAATATTAGACTTTACATTTAAGGAAGGGAATCTCCAGCCAGAGGTCGCTGAGTTCGGCATAGGCGAGTTCTGCGGGTTGGGCTGGGAGGGAGGTGATTTTATTGGGAGCAAAACCAGTTTTGGGTAAGGAAGAGGCGGATGTGGATTTTGCACGATTACCTGCGTTGCCAGTTCCAGCTGCAACACCGATGGTGAAGTCAACGGTGGCATCGTTGGCGCCGTTGTTGAGTTCGAGTCCAGCCACACTCCAAATGGAGGTGGTACCGCAAATGAAAAGACGGTAGGTGCCATTTGTGAGTGGGTTGGCAAGAGTGAGGGTGGACATGAAGACCAGGTTGTTGTAATTTGCTGTGTTGATGGTCTGTGGCACATCGTCAGCGACGAGACCACCATTACAAGAAAGAGTATCGAAGGTGCCGTTGGTGCCGCGCTCGACGAGCAAATAGTTGGCGGTGGTATTGGCTGCTTCGGAAGAACCGTCATTCTTCATATCTTGATTGAAGGTAACGTTAATGGTGGTAAGGCTGGTGAGTGTGGCATTGGCAGAAGGGTTAGACGCCGTGACTCACTGAAGGTGACGGTGAAACTGGAAAGACCTGTGGCATTATTGGTTTGCAGGGTGTGGCTGAGCACAGTAGGTGGGGTGCTATCAAGGTTGAATGCGGCAAAATACTCGCGCGCCGCCCCGCCGATGGTTGTGAAATCCCCTCCTACATAGATCGTGCTCCCGTTTACCGCGAGAGCAAACCCCCAGGTAGGTGCATTTGGGTTCCACGCCGTGGCAAGCCCCGTCGTCGCATTCAGCGCGGCGATATAGTTGCGCACCTGCCCGCCGATGTTGGTAAACCCCCCTACTGCATAGACCGTGGTCCCGCTCACCGCGATAGCAGTCACTTCGTTGCCCGCATTCGGGTTCCACGCCGTGGCGTTGTTCGTGTTAATTGTCGCATCCAGTGCGGCGATACGATTGCGCGTCTGCCCGCCAATGTTGGTGAACTGACCTCCCGCATACACCGTGCTCCCGCTTACTGTAAGAGTTGTTACCCCCCCCCCGGCGCCCCTGGCATTTGCATTCCGGGGTCCCACGCTGGCAAGTCCCGTCGTTGCATCCAGCGCGGCGATGCGGTTGCGCGTCTGCCCGCCGATGGTTGTGAAATCACCGCTCGCATAGACCGTGGTCCCACTCACCGCGAGAGCGTACAGATGGTTGTTCGCATTCGGGTTCCACGCCGTGGCAAGTCCCGTCGTCGCATCCAGCGCGGCTATATAGTTGCGTGTCTGCCCGCCGATGGTCGTGAACTGCCCGCCCGCATAGACCGTGGTTCCGCTCACTGCAAGAGCACTCACCCTAGAACTCGCATTCGGGTTCCAGGGGGTGGCAAGTCCTGTCGTTACATCCAGCGCGGCGATGCGATTGCGCGCTTGCCCGCCAATGTTCGTGAAATCACCACTTGCATAGACGGTGACGGCGCTTACCGCGAGAGGAGCACCCTTTGTTTGCATTTGGGTTCCAAGGGTTAATTGAACCATCAGCATTGATACGTGCAATGTGTTACGCGTCACGGCAGGTCCCCCGCCCGCAGAGTCAACTGCGTGGAAAGTCCGCCAATATATACGCCACCCGCACCGTCTGGAACAATGGTTATTATAGGGTCGTTTGCTGTGGGCATGTTTGGTAGGGGCGTATCGCTCAGCGCATATGCCGGGGTAACAGTCACCGCGCTGCCAAGCAGGGAGAGAAATAGGGCGAAAATAACAAGTAAATTGAACGAACGTAATTTCATGGGTAGTTCCTAATTAAGGAGATTTACCCAAAATCCCCCCAGCCACAACAGCAGCCTGGAACTTTGAGTAGGCAATATGGATTTTGATGATTATAAAAGGGGGAAATACCATTGTGAAGGGACAAAAAAGACCTCCGAAGCCGGAGGTCTTTTTACAAATTAAGTATTACGATTTACTTTCCAAGTTTCTTCTTCATCGCCTCAGTCAGCGCCGGGAGGATCTGGAACAAGTCACCAACCACGCCATAGCGAGCTTGTTTGAAGATCGGAGCATCGGCATCTTTGTTGATGGCAACGATGACCTTGGCATTACGCATGCCAACTAGGTGTTGGATTGCGCCGGAGATACCGTTGGCAATGTACAGATCCGGCGCAACGACTTTACCGGTCTGACCGACTTGATGGGAATAGGGGATGTAACCACCGTCTACGGCTGCACGAGAGGCACCCACGGCGCCACCAAGCAATTGCGCGAGTTCAGTCACCAAGGCAAAGCCTTGCTGGGCGCGCCAGACTTCGGCTTGCTTCTCGTCCATGCCTGCGGGCGGGGTGAGCGCGGGGTTGTTCGAAACGCCGCGTCCGCCAGAGACGATGATGCCTGCGTCGCCGAGGTTGACGGCGCTTTCAGAGGCAGAGTAGCCTTCGACGCTGGATTTCGCTTCACCAGCTGCGGCGACCTTGGTGATGGTTCCGCTTTTGCCAGCCGCACGCTCAGGCTTGGGGAAGGCACGTCCGCGGATGGTTGCCATGACAGGCTTGCCAGAGCAGACAGTCTTTTCCATCAACTTGCCTTCGTAGATCGGGCGGGTGGCGACGAATGAATCTCCGTTCGCTTCAAGACCGATGAGGTCGGTCAGCACGCCGGTGTTCAAGTCCACGGCTGCCATGGCGGCAAGCTCACGGGTTCGTGCAGTGCTCGGGAGCAGAATCAGGTTCGGGCTTTGGGAAGAGGCGAGCGCGGAAAGTGTGGAGGCATACGTCTCAGCGCGGTAATCTGCCAGCGAGGCATCATCCGCAACGAGGACTTCATCCGCGCCAAATTCCACAGCGGCTTTGGCAACTTCATCTACACCAGTGCCGAAGACCAACGCGACGGCTGTGCCAAAACTTTTTGCAAGACCGAGCGCTTCCCACGAAGCGGGCTGAACGTCACCTTTGAAGTGGTCGATATAAACAAACGTTTTCATAGCACTTTCTCCGCGATGATTTTGTCGGCGAGTTTTTCGGCGATCTCGGCGGGGCTTTCACCGGTGATCATTTCCACGGCGCGTGTGTCGCTGGGCGGGGTGACCAACTCGGTGCGGGTCACAACTGCGGCAGGGGCGCTGACGCCGAGGTCGCTCAAAGACCAAACCGGGATGGTTGCCTTCGAGGCTTTGCGGATGCCCATGAACGACGGGTAGCGCGGCTCGCCAATGCTTTGCACGACGCTCAACACTGCGGGCAGATTCGCTTTCATGATCTGACGACCTTCTTCGAGGACGCGCTCAACGGTGACTGCGCTTCCTTCGACCTTTATGCTGCCAGCCAACCCAAGCATTGGGTAACCGAGGAGGCGTGCCGTCTGCGGGGGAGTGAGCCCGGCGCCATTGTCGAGAGTCTGCCGACCGAAGACGACCATATCCGCGCCGCCGATCTTTTGAATGGCAGCCGCCAGCACTTTCGCCGCGCCGACGGTGTCGAGGTCATTCAACGCCGCATCCGAAACGAGGATGGCTTCATCTGCGCCCATGGCGAGCGCGTGCTTGAGCGCCTCCTTCGCGGACTCGGGTCCGACGCACAAGGCAGTGACGGTTCCGCCTGCGGCTTCCTTTTGCTGAAGCGCGCCTTCAACCGCATATTCATCGAACGGGTTGATGACCAGCGGCGCGTCGCCCCATGAGACCTGCCCGCCTTCGGCTTTGACTTTCGCCTCCGAGTCGGGGACTTGCTTGATACATGCGATGATTTTCAAGTGAGACTCCTTTAGTATCTCGTCATGCCCCCCCCCCCCCCCCCCGCCCCCCGCGGACACGGTGCGAAAATGATTACACAAAAACTCGTTGTACAGAAACTTTCTTTCGTCATGCGAGGAGGGTGCTCTTCCGAGACACTTTACCCCCCCCCCCCCCCCCCCCCCCCCCCCCCCCCCCCTCCTTTGTGCTCACTTTAGTAATTGCTGTCACTCCTGTGTAGGTTTGTTTTATCCTAAAAACGCCCTTACAACCAACACATCCATACCGACAACTGCCACAATACCCAATAAACTAAATGCCTTTTGCCAGAACAGCCAACTCTGCTTCTTCTCCAGCCGTTTCAAGAAAAATCCTTTGAAGGGCAGTGGAATTTTTTCATTCGTCAGGCTTGCATAAAGGTCTTTATAGTATTCCTCTGTTTTGAACCAGAGTTTATAGCTGTTCGAAATAAACAAAAAACTAAATAAAAGAAAGACGATCAAAAATCCAAGAGGAGGTTGGGTCATATTTAAATATACTTTTCCATACGTAAGTCTGTCCACAGTTTGCCTTGCCAGAAGGTGAAATCAGGGATCCGGCCGATCTCGGTGTAACCCATCTTTAGGTATAGTTTTTGCGCAAATGTATTGAACTCGAAGACACCCAATTCAATACGCTTGAAACCTGCTGCACGGATTTCTCCTTCTATGTGCTGCATTGCCAGCTTGCCAATTCCCCTGCCGCGCGCAACTTCTTCACCGATGGTGATGCCGATCCATGCGGTGCCGGGTTCTTTCTTGTAAAGGTGCTGCGGGTCAATCTGATAGCTCATTTCACCTACAAGTTGACCATCCAGATAGATCAAGTAGATCCGATTGTAGGAAAGTCGTGCATCAAGCTCGAAAAAATCTGCTTCGCTTTCTCTGTCGATGTCTGCCTGGTTGTGATTGAGGCGGGTGAGATGGACGAGAGCGGGGTCGTTTTCCCATTTTGTGAAAGCGGAATAGACTTCAGGTGGAATCGGGTCGGCTAGTTTCGTAAACTGGACGGTCATCCGCGCTCGTTCCTGCTTAGCTAAAGTTGGAACTGCTAATGATCTTGCCGGTTTCCATGTCGATCTCGCAAAACTGTCCGCTATTGGTGAAGGTGGAGATACTCGAGTCTTCGTTGAGCTTTACTTTGGTAAATAAAATATTCTCAGAGGGTTTTTCCGCCTTCCAGAGAACATCACCGTTGGGTGCGATCATATATAGGTTCGTCTCATTTAATGGGAAACCATTGGGACTTTCCATAATGACAATGCCTTTTTTTAATTCGATAAGCTTTTCGATACTGGTATGAAATGGAGTGATCTGCATAAATATCCTTGTAGCTGGGGAATGGCATCGCCGTATTCCCAACTTGAGTATTATATCTCAAACTTTCTCTCCCTACCGAGCGGTAGGTGGATTTGGATTAAATAAAAAAAGCCCGACGCGTCTTTCATGTGCGTCGGGCTAGGGGATGGAATGGTCTTCCATCATTGCTCTTGAACTCCCATGTTGCTGAGTTCATCCGGGCTGTATTGCGATACGTACATGTCGGAACCAGCCAGAGCGAGCAGGATTACGGTGACAACTGCTGCAAATACAAACATGATGTAACTCCTTTCTTGATGCATAATATAACGATTTAAATTGTAAAAAGATACTCACCTATCAGTACTGCAATGGTTTGACAATACACTTTTGAAAGGCTTGTTCATTAAAACGATTTCATGTATGTTTTTGTTCCTTCAATCACAAGCACTGTCCTTGCATTGACATTCCACCTTTTTGGGATAAAATACATCCCGCTAATCAATTGAATATGCCGAAGTGGCGGAATTGGCAGACGCGCTACGTTCAGGGCGTAGTGAACTTACGTTCATGAGGGTTCAAGTCCCTCCTTCGGCACACAAAGACTCGCAGATGCGGGTCTTTTTTGATGGATAGAACCCGGCTCAAGCGGGGGAGGAGGCGCTTCCATCCATTTGGCTTGGTGCTACGCTCAAAACTTAATCCAAGAGGGCGAAAAACGGACTAGGGTGGTATAATTGCACTATAAAAATACGCTTCTTTCATCTAATGCGACACGAAGTTTTCCCATCTTCGTGTCTTTTTATGCCAGTTTTTTGAAAAAAAGGCGGCGATTTGCCGGGTTTTTGCCCCTCAAGAAGGATTAAAAAGGACTTTTATGGCTGAAGAAAATATGATCGCTGGAAATGTCGAGTCGGTGGATATCGACGCCCAGATGCGCTCTGCGTACCTGGATTACGCCATGAGCGTGATCGTGGCGCGCGCCTTGCCTGATGCGCGTGATGGTATGAAACCAGTGCATCGGCGCATTCTGTATGCCATGCATGAGCTTGGACTTCGTTCAAACACTTCGTATAAGAAGTCTGCACGTATCGTGGGTGAGGTGTTGGGTAAGTATCACCCGCACGGTGACTCGGCGGTCTATGAGTCGATGGCTCGTATGGCGCAGGATTTTTCGTTGCGTTATTTATTGGTGGATGGTCAGGGAAACTTCGGCTCGGTGGATGGCGACGCGCCCGCTGCGATGCGTTATACCGAGGCTCGTCTGCAAAAAATGGCAGAGGAGATGCTGGCAGATCTCGAAAAGAATACCGTGGAATACGGTCCCAACTTCGATGATTCGCTTCAAGAGCCGCTCGTTCTACCTGCCCGCCTCCCGAACTTGTTGTTGAATGGCGCTTCGGGTATTGCTGTGGGTATGGCGACGAATATCCCGCCGCAAAACCTGCGGGAACTAACGGGGGCGATCAATCATTTGATCGATAACTACGAAACGATCGATGACATCAATGTTGAAGACTTGATGAAATTCGTGCAAGGACCAGATTTTCCGACCGGCGGCATGATCGTCGGTACGGAAGGCATCATTTCGGCATATGGCACGGGTCGCGGTCGCATTGTGATGCGCGGTATTGCCCACATTGAAGAGACGAAAGCCGGGCGATATCAGATCAATATCACGGAAATTCCGTATCAGGTCAATAAATCCACGTTGATCGAGCGCATCGCCGAGTTGGTGCGTGAAGACAAGATCGACCAGATCTCTGACCTGCGCGATGAGTCGGACAAGCGTGGTATGAGCATCATTATCGAGCTCAAACGCGGTGCGCAGCCCAAGAAGGTCTTGAATCAACTTTATAAATATACGGCGTTGCAGTCCACTTTTGGCGTGCAAATGCTGGCATTGGTGGATGGAGAACCGCGTACTTTACCGCTCAAACGCCTGCTGCAAATTTTCATCGATCACCGTCATGAAGTCATTACCCGCCGCTCGCAATTTGATCTGGACAAGGCGAAAGCGCGTATTCACATCCTGGATGGCTATCTCATTGCGCTCAATAACATCGATGCGATTATCAAGGTCATCCGTGAAGCGGAAGATGTTGATAAAGCCAAATCTGCGTTGATGACTCGCTTCAAGCTGAGTGAACTGCAGGCACAGGCGATCCTGGATATGCAACTGCGCCGCCTTGCCGCCCTCGAACGTTGGAAGCTTGAGGAAGAACACAAACAGGTTTCTGAGACCATCAAGTATCTCGAAGACCTGCTCGCAAACCCCAAGAAGATCCTGGCTCTCATTAAAGACGATATGAACGAAATGGCGGAGAAATACGGCGATGACCGCCGCACCAAGATCTCTGCTGAAGCCCGCGAAGATATTCACGAAGAAGACCTCGTGCCGGATGAGTCGGTTCTGATCAGCCTAACCGAGCGCGGATATATCAAACGCATTGCCGCTTCGGCGTTCCGTTCGCAAAGCCGCGGCGGGCGCGGTGTGAAGGGGCATACCACCAAGGAAGAAGACGAAGTTGTGATGCTCATCCCGGCGCGCAGCCTCGATACGATGCTGTTCTTCACCGACAAGGGCAAAGTCTACTCTGAGAAGGTCTATCAGATCCCAGATCTAGACCGCGCGACCAAAGGCATTCCGCTGGTTAACATTCTTGCGCTGGGACCAAATGAAAAGGTCACGGCTGCCATGGCGGTTCGGGAGTTTTCGCCCAATCAGTTCTGTGTATTGATGACTGGACGCGGGCGCATGAAGCGCGTGGCAATGGAAGAATTCGCTTCGGTGCGACCCTCAGGCTTGATTGCCATGAACTTAGATGATGGGGATACCCTCGGCTGGGTGCGCCTCACCTCAGGCAAAGATGAGATCATCATCGTGACGGAAATGGGGCAGGCATTGCGCTTCGGCGAGGACAAGGTCCGCTCGATGGGACGTCAAGCCGCTGGTGTGCAGGGCATTCGCCTCGGCAAGGAAGATGCCGTCACCAGCATGGATGTGGTCGAGAAAGAAGGCGCATTGCTTGTGGTAACCACCAATGGATATGGCAAGCAGACATCGCTAAAAGAATACACCCCCAAGGGACGTGCCACAGGCGGCATTTCCACTATTGACCAGAAGGCGCTGAAAGAGATCGGCAAGATCGCTGCGGCGCGTGTTGTTCAAAACGAGGACGACCTGACTATCATGACCGCCAACGGCGTAGCTATCCGCTTGAAGGTGAAGGATGTGAAGCAGTCTGGGCGTTCGACGCGGGGTGTTCATCTCATCAAACCGCAGGATGGCGATAGCGTTGCTTCTGTGGCGCGCATTTCTGCTGAAGATCTGAAAAAGGCTGGAGCGCAGATCGAAGAAAAAGAAGCAGATCCGCAACCCAAGTTGGTTTAATGAAAAAATCCCCGATGATTTCATCGGGGATTTTTTTATTATTACAGCGCTTGGATGCGATTTTTTCCCTGTCTTTTGGCTTTGTACAAAGCTTGGTCTGCCATGGAGATCAGGTCACTTAATTTTTGCTCTGTGCTGGATGTGGCAACTCCGATGCTGGCATGTAGGGGAATTTCCGCTCCCTTTGCTTTTATCGTTACTTCTGAAAATCTTTCGGATGTGCGTTTTGCGATTTCGTGTGCCTGTTCGTGGTTGGTCTGGGGCAGCAGGCATATAAATTCATCTCCGCCATAGCGTGCGAATACATCTGAATTTCGAAACATGAGGTTGCATTGTTCTGTTAACGTTTTCAAGGCGCGATCTCCGGTGGCGTGCCCGTAGGTATCATTTAATACCTTGAAGTCGTCGAGGTCTATCAGCAGGATGGATGTATGGGGTGGAATGTGGGAATCTGTGTTTTCAAGGATGCGGGTTGCTTCAAAAAAATAGCGGCGGTTGTAGGCTTTGGTCAGTTCATCGCGAATGGATGTGTCGTAAATTTCCATACGCAGCGTATCCAATTCGACCAAAAGGCTTAGTACTTGATATAGATGGTATGGCATGAATGTTGTACAAACAATGACGTTAATGACCATCCCCGTCAGGATACTGCCGCCCATCAGCATATTTATGGGAATGATGATCAACGTCACAGAAAAGAACGCAACAACCGAAAAAAGGACGATCGTTTTTGTGAACCCCACTAATTTGTATGTGCGCAAAAGGCTTTTGCTGGCGAATAGAAGAATAGTTTTATTTTCTGGCTGCATTTTGAGTGGTGATTCCCAAAGAAATTAAACACCACTCAGTTCGAAGAGTAACGCAATTAGAAACCGATCCTGCCGGTGACGAACAGACAAAGGAATCCGAGGATGCAGGTGGCAAGCATGATCAAAAAGACCAGCACAAAGCGTTGAATGGAGGTCATGCCGAGGAATTTACCCGAGCGGGCGCGCGTCCCGGTTGTGGAAATGGCGGCGGGCTGGTATTCAGCTTGAGCCTCTTCTTCATATTGTTTTGCAGCATCATTTCGAAGATCATCAAACATGGCAACCTCGTTTTTTAGTAGTGTAGATCATTTTTACCACAGCGTTTTTTATATTCTGCGGCTTGATTTTCAAAAGTATATCACGCGGCAGGGCGCAGGCTCACATCCCCAAATCGGATGCTGACAGGGCTGCCGTGTTCGTCGCGCAGGCGCAGGCTTCCATCGGGTTCCAAACCATCCAATCTGCCGTGGATGATTTCCTCGGCGCCTGCCCGGATCTGAATTTGCTCGCCTCGAAACGCCAACTTCTGTTCCCATGCCTTAAGGAACTCTTCTGTGCCGATCTGCTCACGCCAGCGTATGAATGCGTTTAATATGAGTGCGATAATCTCTTCACGCTTTGGGGCTGCTTCCAATTGTTCTGCAAGGCTTGTAGCTGGGAATTGCAGCGTTTCGGCAGGCGGCGCCGCCGCCTTTTCCACATTGATGCCCATGCCGATCACCAGAGAATCCGCTGCGTCTCCCGACCATACGGTTTCCACGAGAATACCAGCCGTTTTTTTTCCGTTCAGCAGAATATCGTTGGGCCATTTGATCTGGGGAGACAGACCAAGCTTCAGGCAGGCATCCGTTAGGGATAGAGCTGCCAGCCCCACAGTCCGTGAGAGATGCGGGCGCATGGGTATGGTGGGGCGCAGGATGAGGCTCATGGCGATGGCGCTGCCTTTGGGTGTGAACCATTTTCGGTCCAACCGCCCGCGCCCTTGCGTCTGTTCATCTGCAACCACCAGCGAAAGATCTTTTGCGCCATCTGCCGCCCATGCCAGGGCTTCATCATTCGTTGAGCCAATGGAGTCGAAATAGCGCAAGCCGCCGAGATTTAATTTGACAAGTTGTTTTTTGAGGGAGGATTCGTTCATGAAAATTAAAAGACCTGACAGGTTTAAGGAACTGTCAGGTCTTTGCTGTTATTGAACAATATCGTACGGGTTGATATTGGAACCGCCAACGCGAATTTCAAAATGCAAGTGCGCGCCGAAGGAGTTACCTGTGTTGCCTGCCAGCCCGATCACCGAACCTTGGCCAACAGTCTGGCATTGGCTGACAAGGATGGAGCTTAAGTGGGCATAGACCGTTACATAGCCATTTCCGTGATCGATCTGTACCACGTTGCCATACCCGTAATTCCAGCCGCCAGCCGCCATGGTTACCACCCCTGTACCTGCCGCATACACGTTCGCACCCTCAGGTGCGCTGATGTCAATGCCAAGGTGACCGGGTCCGTAGGCGTTGCCAGAGAGGGTGTGGTCATCAGCAGGCCAACCAAGCCCGCTGCTAACAGGTCCGCCGCCGCATGAATTTGTGGCGTTGGCACCGCCGGTGCCTGTGTTAACTCCACGGGCATTGGTGGGGAGTTGCGCTGCCCAGTTCACAAGTTCACGCGAGCCGTCAGGGATGAAGACGGTCTCTCCGGGCTTTACCTGAGGGTCGGTCAGGTCGATATCGTTCCCGGTGAAGTTGATAATATCACTCGGTTCGGCAAAAAATTCTTTCGCCACTGTTTCGAAAGTATCGCCTTCCTTCCAGGTGTAATACAAGCCGTCCAAGGGCGGGATGGTCAATTCCATGCCGGGGCGCAAACTGTGCGGGTTGTCTTCCAACTGGTCGTTGACATACAAAATGGTTTCGGATTTGATCTTGAAGTTTTCGGCGATGCGGTACATCGAATCACCGCGCACGACGCGATATAACTCAGGGTCATAACGCGGACGTTCTGGAAAGTTAGTCTTGACCTGAAGTTTGCGGAAGATGGTTGGGAAGAGACCGCTTCCATCCACGCTCGCGCCGGGGTCTGCCAGCGCAATTTCACCCGTCCCTGAAGATGCTTCCTGTGTAGCTCCCGATGGGACTGTAACGACAACAGGGGGGAGAGTGCTCTTATAGTACAACGTTCCTGCCAGTAGACCGGCAACCAGTACGAAAGTTACTGCCCAACTAATGATGCTGAAACGGTCCGCTTTTTTTTCCTTGCGCGGACTTGTCGCCGGTTCATTCACAGCCGAAACGTCCGCAGGCTGTTCAGCCTCGGATTTCTTTCGGGCGGGGAAGATGGATCTGATTCTATCGAGGAACGGTTTCATAATTAAGGTTAATAAATTTTAGTCGCGCTTATGCGTCCTTGGTCAGGTTTTCCAAAAATTCAATATTGTTCTTGGATTTTTCCAACCGCGTCAAAATCGCTTCGGTTGCCACGGAGGGATCCATGCCTGCACCGGCAGGCTGGGAGGAAGTCATCTGTACGAACATGCGGCGTAAGAGCCAAACGCGCTGGAGCAGGTCGGGTCCGAGCAGCAGGTCTTCGCGGCGGGTGGATGAGCGCTCGAGATCGACGGCGGGGAAGGTGCGGCGTTCCTGCAGTTTGCGCGAGAGGTGCAATTCCATATTGCCGGTACCTTTGAACTCTTCGTACACCACGTCGTCAAGGCGGGAGCCGGTATCCACAAGACAGGTGGCAATGATGGTCAGTGAGCCGCCTTCTTCCACATTACGTGCCGCACCAAAGAAACGCTTGGGTGGGTATAACGCGGAGGGATCCATACCGCCGGAGAGGGTGCGCCCGGATGGGTTGACGGTCAGGTTGTAGGCACGGGCGAGGCGGGTGATCGAGTCCATTAAGATTACCACGTGGCGGCCGATCTCCACTAATCTCTTAGCGCGGTCTAAGGCGAGTTCCGCTGTACGGACGTGCGAGGTGACCGGTTCATCGAAGGTGGAGGCGACCACTTCGGCATCCACAGAACGGTCCATATCAGTCACTTCTTCAGGGCGTTCACCAATGAGGGCAATGATCAAGTGTACGTCAGGATATTTGGTTGAGATCGAATTTGCAATTTGCTTGAGGATCGTGGTCTTCCCCGTTTTGGGCGGCGAAACGATCAAGCCGCGCTGTCCTCTACCGATGGGAGCAATTAGATTTATTAAACGTGGGGCTAATGTTTTTGCGTCAGTTTCAAGATCAAAGCGTTTATCTGGAAAAATAGGGGTGAGGTTCTCAAAAACAGTTCGTTTGGAGGCTTCTTCCGGTTCCAAGCCGTTTATGGATTCTACTTTTAATAAGCCGAAGTGTCTTTCACTTTCACGCGGCGGGCGCACCTGCCCAATCACGAGGTCGCCTGCGCGAAGGTCATACCGCCTTAATTGCGCCTGCGAAACGTATACATCCTGGTCGCTAATTCGATAGTTAGTTGCTCGCAGGAAACCGATGCCCTCGCTCATAATTTCGAGAATACCGCCGCGCAACTCAATGCCTTCCTTCTGCGCCTCCGCCTCGCGGATCATCATGGCGAGGGTTTCTTTTTTCAGGCGGTTGGCATTGGGAATGTTTAAGCCCTTTGCCATGGTGCGAAGTTTTGAGAGAGGTTCGTTCTCCAGTTCAAGTATTTTCATGTTTTTCTCTTTTGGGATGATTGGAATGGGAATGCGAAAAAACCAGTCCCCGCTTTGGGCTGGTGGGTTTCCTAATGTTTTTTGAGAGGTTGTGGGACAAAGATCAAATTTATTCGATTCAACTTGCAGGCAGAAAGGTATTTT
This sequence comes from Candidatus Villigracilis vicinus, assembly GCF_016702885.1. Classification (NCBI taxonomy): domain Bacteria; kingdom Bacillati; phylum Chloroflexota; class Anaerolineae; order Anaerolineales; family Candidatus Villigracilaceae; genus Candidatus Villigracilis; species Candidatus Villigracilis vicinus. The sequence goes on along the minus strand of NZ_JADJDD010000002.1, from coordinate 7,003 downwards.
AAATTATTTTCACTGCGATAGGTTTTCAAACGGCAGGGGGAACGACCGAATTATAGCACTTCCATGCAAGCCATGCAAGCAGGCTTCACAGCTAATTTTCATCTGAAAGTATACGGTTTTGCAAATCGAGCAGATGACGATAGAACGAATCTTTGCCTGAAAGCTGGGTGTGTGTGCCGCGCTCAATGATTTCTCCGTGGTTCATCACGAGGATCTCGTCCATATTTTCAAGCCCGATCAGGCGATGGGTGATGAGCAGTGAAGTCTTTTGTTTCATCACCTTGAACAGCGTTTCCAGTACCTGTTGTTCGGTGAGCGGGTCGAGGTTGGCAGTCGGTTCATCGAGGATTAGGATCGGCGCATCTTTGATCAATGCGCGCGCGATCGCCAGTCGTTGACGTTCACCGCCGGAGAGCGTAAGCCCTGCTCGCCGATCATCGTGTCGTAGCCTTTGGGCAGGCTCATGATAAAGTCGTGAATTTGCGCGGACTTACACGCCGCTTCCACTTCTTCGCGGGTGACTTTCTTGCGGGCGAAGCGCAGATTTTCATAAATGGATGTGTTGAAGAAATAGGTGTTCTGGGATACATACCCGCATCTCGCGCGGACCTCATCCTGATTCAGCGCTTTGAGTGATTCGTCGCCAAGAGTGATATCTCCTACTTTGTAATCCCAGAAGCGGAGTAACAGGTTTGCAATGGTGCTCTTGCCCGCTCCACTCGGACCGACGATGGCGAGGGATGTTTCAGGTTTCAGGTCGAAGGTCAGGTTGTGCAGGGCGGGGGTAGTTTGGGTCGGGTAAGTGAAGGTGATATTCGATAATTCGATATTCGATGTTTGTTCATCGAGTTTCGAATATCGAGTATCTTCTTTTATCTCCGGCTCTGTATCCACAACTTCAAACAATCTTCTTGCCGCTTCACGGGCGGAGTTCCACATTTGGGCGGCGAGGGGCAGCGGGATGACAGCTTCGAAAGAGGCGAGGGTGAGCAGGGTCAACGAAGCCAGCATGGGACCAGGCAGATTCCCGTTGATGACCTGTGGGATGGTGAAGTAAAGCACTGACCACATGCCGAGGTTGGTGAGCAATGTCCCCAGCGCGGAGTGGATGCCTGTCACACGCGCCATGCGGCGTTGGGCATCCCCATACTCTTCTGCGTTTGATGCGATTTGCGTGAGACGTTGGTCGGCGCGTCCGTAGGCGATGAGATCTGCCATGCCTTGAATACTGTCTACAAGGTTGGTTTGCAAGTCTGCACGCAGGGTGATGGTCTGTTCGGCGGATTTGCGGCTGGTCGTCTGCGCGAGGATGGGGAGGAGCAAGCCGAGGCTGAGATAAAAGGTCAAATAGACAGGAGCAAGCAGCGGGTAGAAAGAAGCGAGAAAGATGGCAGTGAACGTTCCAACGACAATGGCGGTCAACGGGGGCGAAACGACACGGACGTAGAAATTTTCCAGCGTTTCCACGTCGCCGATGATGCGCGCAAGCAAGTCGCCGGAGCGGAAATTCATCAGACGGGCGGGGGCGAGGGGTTCGAGTTTTTCGTAGAACCACAGGCGCAGTTTGGCGAGCAGACGGAAAGTGACATCGTGCGAGACGAGGCGTTCGAGATAGCGGAAGATGGCGCGGCTGATGCCGAAGAAGCGTGTGCCCACGGTGGAGACGCCGAGGTCTGCGACGGAGACGGCGATGGCGGCGGTGGAGATGAGCCATGCCGAGGTGCCCATGAGCGCGACGCTGGCTAGGATGGTGATCGAACTGAGAAGAACGGAGAGGGCGACACGGTGCCAGTTGCCTTTGAGGAATTGGAGGAGGCGGGGGAGGATGGGTAATTGGTAATTAGTAATTGGTGATTGGTGATCGGTGATTGGTGGAATGTGGGAAGTGAAAAGTGTTTGGAATGATTCAACAGTTGGGTGGTTTTCAACTTGTAACTTGTCACTTGTAACTTGTAACTCGTACGTTCTCACCATGCTCGCATACATGCCGTTGTTTGCAACGAGTTCGCGGTGTGTGCCTTGTTCGATGATTCTGCCTTCGTCGAGAACGATAATTTTATCGGCTTGGAAGATGGTGTTGAGGCGGTGGGCGATGGTGATGGTGGTACGTCCCTGCATCAGTTCGCGGGTGGATTCTTCGAGCAGGGATTCGGTTTCGGGGTCGAGGGCTGAGGTGGGTTCGTCGAGGATGAGGATGGGGGCGTCTTTGAGGAAAGCGCGGGCGAGGGCGAGGCGTTGGGCTTGTCCGCTGGAGAGGCGGGCGCCGCTTTCGCCAACGAGAGTTTCATATTTTTCAGGAAGTGATTCAATGAAATCATGCAGGCGCGCGGCTTTGGCGGCTTGGATGACTTCTTCGTGAGTCGCGTCCGCTTTGCCGAGGCGGATGTTTTCGGCGATGGTGGTGTGGAAGAGGTGCGGGCGTTGGGGAACCCAGGCGATGGAATGATGAAGGTGGTGAAGGCGGAATTAGTAATTGGTGATTGGTAATTGATGTTGCCTTGTGTTGGATTGATGAAGCCAAGTAGTAATTGAACAAGCGTGGATTTGCCTGCGCCTGTTTTGCCGACGAGGGCGATGTGTTGTCCCTGGTTGATTTGCAGGTTGATGTTTTGCAGGGCGGGGGTGGTTTCGTTGGGGTAGGTGAAGGAGATATTTGATAATTCGATAGTTGAGAAGTCGACATTCGATATTCGATTATCGATGTTCGAATTTCGAGTATCGATTGGCGTATCCAGAATCTCATAGATCCTCTTCGCTGCCGTCGTGCCGTTCATGCCCGCGTGGAATCTTGCGCCGAGGGCGCGGAGGGGCATGTAGAACTCAGGGGCGAGGACGAGCAGGAAGAGCGCGGGTTGAAACTCCATGTTGCGGTAGAGCAGGCGGAAGCCGATCTCGACGGCGACGATGGCGGTGCTGATGGTGGCGAGCATTTCCAGCGCGAGCGCGGAGAGGAAGGTGATGCGCAAAACGCTCATGGTTGTGTCGCGGTATTGATCGGAGATCTTGGCGATGGTCTTCGCCTGTCCCTTCGATTGACCGAAGAGTTTGAGTGTGGTCAGCCCTTGCAGGCTGTCGAGGAAGTGGGCGCTGAGCAGGCGCAGGGTTTCATATTGGCGTTTGGTAACCGTCTCTGCGCCTTTGCCGATGATGATCATGAAAAAGGGAATCAATGGGGCGGTGATGAGGAAGACGAAGCCAGTTAGCAAGTCAATGGGGAAGACGAAAAATAAAATGGAGAGGGGAACAAGTGCTGTGACCACCAGTTGCGGCAGGTACTGGCTGAAATAGGCGTCCAACGCTTCAATGCCTTCGACGGCGGCAGTGGTTAGTTCGCCGGTGCGTTGTCCGCGCGAATAGGCGGGACCGAGTTTGAGGATGTGCGCGAAGAGTCGTTCGCGCAGGTCGGTTTTGATTCTGACGGCGACGGCGTTGGCGGCGACTTCGTTGAGCCAGGTGAGGACGGCACGTCCGCTGATGGCGAGGAGGATGAGGACGAGGGGAGTGGTGACTTGCGCGAGAGTCTGCTTTTGCAGGAAGACTCCGTCGATGACGCGGCTGAGGAGCCAGGATTGCCAAATGGTCAGGAATCCGGCTAAAAGTCCAGAAAGAACCGTTAAAGTCAGGGAGAGGCGGGTGTCGCGGGTGAGGGAGAGGAGTCGGCGGTGCATGGGGGAAGTGTCAAGTGCGAGGTATCAGGTATCAGGTTAAAAAGTTGACAGGTTGAGGTCAGTATACCCTTTGATGATTTCAGGGCAAGACCTTCAACCTGCCAATTTTCAGATTAACTTATGAGATTGCTTCGGGAAGAGCCCCTCGCAATGACATTAATAGACGAGACTCTTCTTGTCGGTCTTGATGCGCTCGCGGAACATGTAGTACGTCCAGCCTTGATAGACGAGCACGATGGGAACGAAGATGAGCGCGACGATGGACATGACGGTCAGCGTGTACTGCGAGGAGGATGCGTTGGTGATGGTGAGAGAGAACGCAGGGTTGGTGCTGGAGATCATCACGTTCGGGAAGGTCATGCTGAAGAAGGTGACCTGGGTCAACACGATGTTGAGCGAGGTCATGATGAATGCCCAGCCTTCCATCTTGTTGTTGAGGAAGTAGCCGGTGGCAAGCAATACGGCAACAGCAGCCACAGGGACGAAGCCAGGGTTGACCACGCCGCGCGCCCAGAAGCCCGCTACATAGGTGAAGATACCGAGGACGACATATAACACAGAAACTGCAACCCAGAGTTTCTTGGCAAAGACGTTCACGCGTTCGCGCAGTTCGCCTTCGAGTTTGAGACCGAGGAAGTTCGCGCCGTGCAGGAGGAAGATCACCACAGTGGTCAAACCGCCGAGCAAACCATAGGGGTTGAGCAGGGTGAAGAGATTGCCGGTGAACATCATGTTCTCGTCAATGGGTACGCCGCGTGCAAGGTTGGCGAAGGCTGCGCCGAGCAATAAGGCGGAGAGGAAGGAGCCGACGGCGATCATCCAGTCGAAGGTATTGCGCCATTTGGGGCTGGGATCTTTGAGCGATATTCAAAATGCAATGCCGCGAATGATCAGACCGACGAGCAACAGGAACAGCGCAAGGTAGAAGCCGCTGAACATGGTGGCATACCAGTGGGGAAATGCAGCAAAGGTCGCGCCGCCTGCGGTGAGCAGCCAGACTTCGTTGCCATCCCACACGGAGCCGATGGAGTTGATGATGGCGCGGCGTTCTTCGTCTTTCTTGCCGAGGAAGGGCAGCAACATGCCCACGCCGAAGTCGAAGCCTTCGAGGAAGTGGAAGCCGATCCAGAGAACGGCGATCAGAATGAACCAGAGGATTTGAAGAAATTCGTAAGACATGGGTGTTCTCCTAGTCGTCCGCGCCGACACGGGCGGGAGCGACATCAACGGATTCGTGCATGGCGGCATCGGGTCCGGCAATGGCATATTTGCGCATCAGGTAGACCATTGCGCCAGCGAGTGAGCCGTAGACAACGGTGTAACCGATCAATGAAATGAGCAGGTCAACAGTGGTGAGGTTGGGGGAAACTGCATCCTGCACTCTGAGCAAGCCTTGTACGATCCAGGGCTGGCGTCCCATTTCAGAGAGGATCCATCCGCTGGCGTTGGCGATGTATGGCAGAACGATCACGTACGGAACCCACTTCATCCACTTGGCGTTTTCGTATTTGCCGCGCATGGCGAGCAGGAAGAGGAAGGTGAGCAGCATCATCAAGAAGCCGATCGCCATCATGAAGCGGAATGTCCAATAGGTGACGACCATCAGCGGGATGTAGTCGCCAGGTCCATAAGTTGATTCGTACTCTGCCTGAATGGCATCCACACCTTTGACTTCGCAGTCAAAATTGTTACAAGCCAGGAAACTCAACACGCCAGGGATGCCGAGTTGACTGGTGCGCAATGACCAGACTTCACGCTTGCCGCTCAGGTCACCGATGGTGAGGATGGAGAAATCAGCAGGGGCAGAAGTTTCCCAGTGCGCTTCAATGGAGGAGAATTTCATCGGCTGGGTTTCGAACATGTACTGTCCGTTTGTGTGACCGCCGAAGAAAACCAATGTGCTGGCTACCAAACCAACAATGGTTGCGGCTTGGAAGGAGCCTTTGAACAGGCTCACATTCTGTTTGCGAATGATGTGATAAGCGCTTACGCCAATGATAAGGAAACTGGCGGTGGTGAGACCCGCGGCAATGGTGTGCCAGAAGAACAGCCAGCCCTTGGGGTTAGTGATGAGGGCAAAGAAATCTACCAGTTCGGCGCGACTGTTGGCTTCGTTGATGACGTAACCGACGGGGTGCTGCATCCAACCGTTGGCGAGCAAAATCCACAGCGCGGAGAGGTTCGAGCCGATAGCGGCAAGCCAAATGGCGGCATGGTGAACTTTCTCAGGTACTTTGCCTTCGCCGAAGACCCACACGCCAAGGAAGGTCGATTCGAGGAAGAAGGCCATAAGCGCTTCCACGGCAAGGGGAGCGCCGAAAATATCACCGACAAAGCGGGAGTATTCAGACCAGTTCATACCGAACTGGAATTCCTGTACAATGCCGGTGACTACGCCGATGGCAAAGTTAATGAGGAAGAGCTTGCCCCAGAACTTGGTCATTTTGCGGTATTCCTCATCACGAGTCTGGTAGTAGCGGCTTTGGAAATACGCCACGAACCAGGAAAGACCCAGAGTGAGGGGGACGAAGAGGAAATGGTAGACGGTTGTGAGACCGAACTGCCACCGTGAAAGGGTGATTGGATCCATGTGATTAGTACTCCGAATAGAAAATTTGATTTGTTGAGTAATCGATTCAAGGTTTATAAGACATTATTTTTTACTGGTTGTTTCTCCTTCGATCATTCTTTTGAGTTTATTGCAGGTGGGGATAATTATTGAGATAGCCAACCGAGCGGCAATATAACCTTGGGAGCGCGAGTGGCTTTGGCAAGGTCTTCAAAATTCACTTGCTCCAACTCGCTTAACATTTTGACCTGTAATTCTTTCCATTGAACACAGATCGGGCAGTCCATTTCAAAGGGACAGGTCTTTTCCATTTGTTCGCAGTTGGTATCGAACATCTTCTCTTCAAAGTGTTCCACCAATTGACGTAGATTGATTTCGTTAGCAGGGCGGGCAAGTGTCATGCCGCCGTCTCTACCTGGGTAGGTGAGAATAAAAGCTCCCCGTGCAAGATCGGCAACAATGCGTTGTGCCAGGGATGGTGGAATAACCATCTCTTTCTGTATTTCTGTTGTGGAAGCACGCATACCTGCTCCACGCTTTGCAAGCGAGAGCAGCATACGAATGGCATAATCGGTTTGGCGATTTACTCGAAACATATTGTTATTTTATGTTATATTGCGTTATATATAACTATTTATAACAAAAAGATTACGTCATGACAATGGAAAAAAGTAATAACTATTTATGACAAATGAGATGAAATCTAAAATCGTTTACTGAAAAAGTAAACAAAACAGGGTCGGAAAATTTTCCGACCCTGTTTTCA